>OMVH01000138.1 GCA_900314365.1 uncultured Prevotella sp.
AAAAAAGGAAAAATTTTTGCAAAGAAAAAGGAAGAAAGTTGTCCAAAACGTACATTTCCTAACGATATAAACTCGCAAAGGAAATCAAGAATTTTACCATCACAAAGCGCGATGGAAAGAAGGAGCGCTTCTCGCTCGACAAGATCATGAATGCGATTATCAAGGCGTTCAATTCGGTGAGCGAGCCTGTCGACTTAGGCGTAGTGTCGAAGATACTGAGTCATCTGAATCTCAGTGACGGCGTGAAAGTTGAGGACATTCAAAATCAGGTGGAGACCGCCCTGATGCAGGAAGGCCATTTCAAGGTGGCCAAGTCGTTCATCATCTACCGGCAGGAACATCAGGAGGACCGTGACACGGTGGAGAAGCTGAAGTTCCTCACTGACTACATGAGTGCGGAAAACGCAGCCACGGGCTCAAAGTACGATGCCAATGCCAACGTGGAGCACAAGAACATTGCCACGCTCATCGGTGAGTTGCCCAAGAAGAGCTTTATCCGGCTGAACCGCCGGCTGCTGACCGACCGGATAAAGAGCATGTACGGCAAAGAACTTGCCGACGAGTACCTCGACCGGCTCAACCATCACTTCATCTATAAGAATGATGAGACCTCACTGGCCCCCTATTGTGCCAGCATCACGATGTATCCCTGGTTGATAGGAGGAACGTCAAGCATCGGAGGAAACTCCACCGCACCCACCAACCTGAAGAGTTTCTGCGGCGGGTTCATCAATATGGTTTTCATGGTGAGCAGTATGCTCTCAGGTGCCTGTGCCACTCCGGAGTTTCTGATGTACATGAATTATTTCATTCAGAAAGAATATGGAAAGGACTATTACAAGCGCGCTGACGAGGTTGTTGACCTGAGCTTGAAGAAGCGCACCTTGGACAAGGTCATTACCGACTGTTTCGAGCAGATTGTCTATTCGCTCAATCAGCCCACCGGAGCCCGCAACTATCAGGCCGTGTTCTGGAATATCAGCTACTACGACCATTATTATTTCGACAGCCTCTTCGGCAACTTCTATTTCCCTGATGGCTCACAGCCCGACTGGGACGGCCTTGACTGGCTGCAGAAGAGATTCATGAGATGGTTCAACCACGAGCGTACGCGGACCGTGCTCACGTTCCCGGTCGAGACCATGGCTATGCTGACGGAGAACGGTGACTGTAAGGATGAGGAGTGGGCCGACTTTGCTGCGCAGATGTACTCCGAAGGGCATAGCTTCTTCACCTATCTCAGCGACAACGCCGACTCGCTGAGCAGTTGCTGCCGGCTGCGCAATGAGATAACCGACAATGGATTCAGTTACACCTTAGGAGCCGGCGGTGTGTCGACGGGAAGCAAGAGCGTGCTCACCATCAACTTGAACCGGTGCGTGCAATACGCTGTCAATCACAAACTTGATTATCTGAAATATCTCAGCGGGATAGTAGACCTTTGCCATAAAGTGCAACTGGCTTACAACGAGAATGTGAAAGACCTTCAGCGTCACGGCATGCTACCGCTCTACGACGCCGGCTATATCAATATCGACCGGCAGTATCTTACCATAGGCATCAACGGTCTTGTGGAAGCAGCTGAGTTCATGGGTATCAGCATCAGGCCGACAGACGAGTACCGGCAGTTCGTGGAGGGCATCTTGTCGCTCATAGAGAGCTACAACAGAAAATACCGTTCGAAGGATGCCATGTTCAACTGCGAGATGATACCGGCCGAGAACGTTGGCGTGAAGCACGCGAAGTGGGACCGGGAGGATGGCTACTTCGTGCCACGCGACTGCTATAACAGCTATTTCTATGTCGTAGAGGACGACTCCGTCGACATTGTTGACAAATTCCGTCTGCATGGCGCTCCCTATATCGAGCATCTCACCGGAGGGTCGGCTCTGCACATGAACCTGGAGGAGCATCTCTCCAAGGCACAGTACCGGCAGCTCTTCAAAGTGGCTGCGAAGGAAGGGTGCAATTACTTCACCTTCAACATTCCCAACACCATCTGCAACGACTGCGGGCACATTGACAAGCGTTATCTCAAGGAGTGTCCGGTCTGCCACTCGAAGAACGTGGACTATATGACGCGCATTATCGGCTACCTCAAAAGGGTGAGCAATTTCTCTGAGGCCCGTCAGCAGGAGGCCCACCGCCGGTTCTATGCAGGCAGCAGGGAGTATGAGCGCGTGCCGGAAGAATGCGGCGAGGCTGCGGAGTAAACGGAGGGGATGACGATATGCTGAAGTATCTGAACACCGGTGTGGTCTTTCAGGAGATTCCCGACGAGACAACTCTGGCTGTGAACATAAGCAACTGTCCTTGTCATTGCCCGGGCTGCCACAGTCCATACCTGTGGCAGGACGTGGGCAAGGTGCTCAACCGTGAGGCTGTCGACAGTTTTGTCAAGCGTTATGGACGCGACATCACTTGCATCTGTCTCATGGGAGGTGACGCGGAACCCTTGGCAGTGAATGAGCTCGCACGCTATATCAAAGAAACCTATCCGGACTACAAGGTGGGATGGTACAGCGGAAGGCTCCGTGTGCCGTCGAAGGTGAGAAAAGAGGACTTCGACTATATCAAGATAGGTCCTTACATCCGGCACTTGGGACCTCTGAAGGAGAGGACTACGAATCAGCGTCTCTACAAACGCGATGCCAGCGGGAACTTTCATGACATCACTTCCAGGTTCTGGCGCTGACTGTATCCTCGAATAAGTCTCCTTCTTGTAGAATAGAACGAATAACGCCAGGCTTTCAGCAGAGAGCCCGGCGTTATCATGAGTGTTAAGCTTGTGGCTTATTTCTTGTTCAGCAGCAAGTCGGTCTGTACGGCTACTGCCACGGTAGCACCCACCATCGGGTTGTTGCCCATGCCTAAGTAGCCCATCATCTCCACGTGAGCGGGGACGGATGAAGAGCCTGCGAACTGAGCGTCGCTGTGCATACGGCCCATAGTGTCGGTCATACCGTAGGAAGCGGGACCTGCAGCCATGTTGTCAGGATGCAGCGTGCGGCCCGTGCCACCACCGGAAGCTACTGAGAAGTAAGGCTTGCCGGCAGCAAGACGCTCCTTCTTGTAGGTGCCAGCGACAGGATGCTGGAAACGCGTGGGGTTGGTGGAGTTGCCCGTGATGGAGACATCCACGTTCTCGTGCCACAAAATGGCGACACCCTCGCGGACATCATCAGCACCGTAGCACTTCACCTTCAGGCGTGCGGGGTTGTTGCCGTAAGGAATCTCCTCAACGATATTCAGTTTGCCCGTGTAGTAATCGAACTTTGTCTTCACATAGGTGAAGCCATTGACGCGGCTGATAATCTGAGCGGCATCCTTGCCCAGACCATTCAGAATGACACGGAGCGGCTTCTTGCGTACTTTGTTTGCCATCTCTGCAATCTTGATGGCACCCTCAGCGGCAGCGAAAGACTCGTGACCAGCGAGGAAGGCGAAGCACTCTGTCTCCTCGCGCAGCAGACGGGCTGCGAGGTTACCGTGGCCCAGTCCTACCTTACGGTCGTCGGCCACACTTCCGGGGATGCAGAAAGCCTGCAGTCCGATACCGATAGCCTCGGCACACTCGGCAGCGCTCTTGCAGCCCTTCTTGATGGCGATAGCGGCACCGGCTACGTAAGCCCACTTTGCGTTCTCAAAGCAGATGCGCTGTGTGTCCTCACAAATCTGATAAGGATCGATGCCCAGCTTGTCGCAAATCTCGTTTGCCTCTTCAAGGTTCTTGATGCCATTAGCCTGGAGGGCAGCGTTGACCTGTGCCTCACGACGCTCCTGGCTCTCGTATTGAACTTTTCTAATCATACTGTGGTTCCTCCTTATTCTTTACGTGGGTCGATAGATTTAACAATGCCCTGGTCGGCAGTCGTGCGGCCGTAGCGTCCTGTGAACTTCTTGACAGCCTCGTTGGCGTCCATGCCGTTCTTGATGGCTTCCATCATCTTGCCCAGGTGTACATACTCATAGCCGCAAACTAAGTCGTCCTTGTCGAGGAACATCTTCGTGATGTAGCCCTCGGTAAGCTCCAGGTAGCGGGTTCCCTTGGCCATGGTGCCATAGAGAGTACCTGTCTGCGAACGGAGACCTTTGCCCAGGTCCTCGAGCCCGGCGCCCACTGCGAGGCCGTTCTCTGAGAAAGCACTCTGGCTGCGTCCGTAGACAATCTGGAGGAAGAGCTCGCGCATAGCCGTGTTGATGGCGTCGCAAACCAAATCAGTGTTCAGTGCCTCGAGAATGGTCTTTCCCGGAAGGATTTCGGAAGCCATGGCAGCAGAATGGGTCATGCCCGTGCAGCCGATGGTCTCGATGAGGCACTCCACAATGACGCCGTCCTTGATGTTGAGTGACAGCTTGCAGGCGCCCTGCTGAGGAGCGCACCAACCTACACCGTGGGTGTAACCAGAAATGTCCTTGATTTCCTTGGCCTGAATCCATTTGCCCTCTTCAGGTATTGGGGCCGGGCCATGGTAGGCACCTTTTTTGACAACACACATGTTGTCAACTTCCTTAGAGTAAATAATCATAGTGATCTAAAATATTGATTAGATGTTGATTGCTTTGTTGGGAGTGGGTGGGGGAGAGAGGGGTCAGACTGCTTTGTAGCCTTTGCAGCTGATGTTCTTTATGACGTCGCGGATGCTCATTTCCTTGTCGCCATGCTCTTTGCGCTCTTCTGCGAGGAGGGCTTCTTCTTTGTGCTCTTCCTCAGAGTGTTCAAAGTGAATGTTCTTGTATTTGGCCTCGGCTATGCCCCAAACGATGAGGGAGACACAGATGAAAAGCAGTATTCCTATTAATCCTGTCATAGTTTATTTATTTTTCTGCAAAGATACTTCAACTTGCGCATTGTGCAAAATTCTTGGCCTACTTTTTTTTGTCATAGTTTCGGTTCTAAATGTCCTGACCGTGCTCAACTGTGGACGGGACAGTCGGCTGACTTTCACGATGTGGCGGAATGAATGGGCAGGGATTTTGATTTGCAGACAGCTGGATGGGAACAGTGTCCACATGACTCGGGACTGTATTTGGCCTTCTGAACTTTCAGTGTGCTCACCTCTCTTGCAGCGGAGTGTAATATCTGGGTTAAAGAAGAGATGGTCTTTCGGCAGAAATAAAGCCAACGAAATATTGCACAAAAAGTTTGTTTTTGTGCCAATATGACGCGAATTTGTAGAGAAATAAAATATTTAATAGCTTTTTGCTTGCGGAATAAAAGAAAATGTGTAACTTTGCCGCCAATTTATAATTACAGGTAAGTTATGAAACATCAGTTGAGAAGTTCAGTCTGCACAGAGGGGAGGCGCATGGCGGGTGCACGTGCCCTGTGGGTAGCGGCGGGTATGAAACCGTCACAGTTCGGCAAGCCTATCATAGCCGTGGTCAACTCTTTCACTCAGTTCGTGCCCGGTCACACCCATCTGCATGAGATTGGGCAGATAGTGAAGCAGGAAATAGAAAAACTCGGTTGCTATGCGGCTGAGTTCAACACCATAGCTGTCGACGACGGTATTGCGATGGGACATGACGGTATGCTCTATTCGCTCCCCTCGCGTGACATCATTGCGGACAGCGTTGAATATATGGTAAATGCTCATAAGGCCGACGCCATGATCTGCATTTCGAACTGCGACAAGGTGACGCCGGGGATGCTTATGGCTGCCATGCGCCTGAACATCCCGACGGTGTTCTGCTCCGGAGGCCCTATGGAGGCCGGACATTGGCGTGGGGAGAACGCCGACCTCATAACAGCAATGGTGAAAGCTGCCGACAAAGATGTCAGCGATGCCGACCTCAGGCAGATAGAGCAGTGCGCATGTCCGGGATGCGGCTGTTGCTCGGGAATGTTCACGGCAAACTCCATGAACTCGCTCACTGAGGCCATAGGTCTGGCCCTTCCTGGTAACGGTACTGTGCTGGCTACGCATGTGAACCGAGTGGAGCTTTTCCGCGAGGCAGCGCGCCTCATTGTAAGGAACGCCCTGGCTTATTATGATAAGGGCGACGACAGTGTGCTGCCCCGCAGCATAGCCACTCGGGAGGCTTTCCTCAATGCCATGAGCCTCGACATAGCAATGGGCGGAAGTACGAACACCGTGCTCCATCTGCTTGCCGTAGCCCAGGAAGGGGGTGTGGACTTCACGATGGCTGATATCGATCGCCTGAGCCGTCGGGTGCCATGCATCTGCAAGCTGGCTCCGAACACCCAGAAATATTCGGTGCAGGAGTGCAACCGTGCGGGCGGCATCCTCGGTATCCTCAACGAGCTCAACAAGGGAGGACTCATTGATGGAGATGTGAACAGAGTGGATGGAATGACGTTAGGAGAGGCCATGGCACGCTACGATATTACGGGCGCGGAAATTTCTCCCGAGGCCGACCGCATCTACCACAGCGCGCCGGGAGGAAAGTTCTCAACTGTTATGGGAAGCCAATCCGCACAGTGGCCTTCGCTCGACACCGACCGCACCGCGGGTTGCATCCGGAGTCTGGAGCATGCTTATACAAAAGACGGAGGCCTGGCAGTGCTCTTCGGAAACATTGCCCAGGATGGATGCGTCGTGAAGACGGCCGGTGTGGATTCATCGCTTTGGCATTTTGAAGGACCGGCAGTGGTCTTCGACTCCCAGGAGGATGCTTGCGAGGGCATACTCAGCGGGAAGGTGCAGAGTGGTCAATGCGTCGTTATTACTCACGAAGGTCCTAAGGGTGGGCCGGGCATGCAGGAGATGCTCTATCCTACCTCTTATATAAAGAGCCGTCATTTGGGCAAAGAGTGTGCTCTCATCACTGACGGCCGTTTCAGTGGAGGTACAAGTGGACTCAGTGTGGGGCATATCTCGCCGGAGGCGGCCTCGGGAGGAAATATTGGTAAGATAAAAGATGGTGATGTCATCGTTATTGACATCCCTACGCGCAGCATCAACGTGAAGCTTAGTGAGGAAGAACTTGCTGCGCGTCCTATGCAGCCACTCAAGCGTAATCGTATTGTGAGCAAGGCGCTTAGGGCTTACGCCCAAAGTGTAAGTTCAGCAGACAAGGGCGGGGTGCGCATCATCGGCTAACCATCAAAAAAAATGGACTAAGAGGGGAAAGTAGTGTCGCGGCGATAATGTCTCTACAGCAGATGTCCGGACCGGCTGACTCTTCATTTATTCATCTAATTAGATATGTTATGGAAAAGAACAACAATACCATTCGCGAGACTGCTCCACAAGATGCCGGGCAGCAAGTACCCTGGAGTGGGGTGAGGATAGGGGAGACCTGCAGCGGGGCGGAGATACTCATGCGGGCACTCTATCAGGAGCATGTTGACACCATTTTTGGTTATCCCGGTGGCGCTATCATGCCGGTTTACGACGCACTCTATGACCATACTTGCAAAGAGAACTCATGGTTCAAACATGTGTTGGTGCGCCATGAGCAGGGAGCGGCTCATGCTGCCGAAGGCTATGCCCGTGTGAGTGGAAAAGTGGGAGTGGTGCTGGTTACGTCAGGGCCGGGAGCAACAAATACGCTTACGGGAGTAGCCGACGCTATGATGGACTCCGTACCCATTGTTGTGATAGCCGGACAGGTTGGTGTGGGCTCATTGGGCACCGACGCTTTCCAGGAGGTGGACCTCGTGGGTATCACACAGCCTGTCACAAAGTGGAGTTACCAGATAAGGCGGCCTGAGGATGTAGCTTGGGCTGTCAACAGGGCCTTCTACATTGCTCGTACAGGGCGCCCCGGCCCAGTGGTGCTCGATTTTCCCCGCAATGCCCAAATGGGGCAGGCCGAGTGGTGGCCTGGAAAGACCGACAAGGTGCGTTCTTACAATCCCTATCCCAAGCCTGACCCCATAGCTTTGCAGAAGGCTGCCAACCTCATCAACGGAGCTTCAAAACCCTTTGCTCTCGTCGGTCATGGAGTGGAAATCGGCGGTGCTCAAGCCGAGTTGCGGGAATTCCTGGAGAAGGCGGA
>OMVH01000139.1 GCA_900314365.1 uncultured Prevotella sp.
TTATGGCAAAGAAAGCTTTACTGATGATTCTCGACGGATGGGGAATCGGCAAGCATGGTAAGGGCGACGTTATCTACAACACTCCAACGCCTTACCTGGATTATCTGAATGCAGTTTCAGCACACTCCCAGCTCATGGCCTGTGGCGAGGACGTCGGTCTTCCCAAAGGGCAGATGGGCAACTCGGAAGTGGGACACCTCAATATTGGCGCAGGACGAATCGTCTATCAGGACCTGGTAAAAATCAACAAAGCCTGTGAGAGCGGTGATATCCTGAAAAACAAGGAGATTGTCAATGCCTACAGCTACGCACAGAAGACAGGCAAGAAACTCCATCTGATGGGACTCACGTCCACGGGTGGTGTGCACTCCAGCCTTAACCACCTTTTCAAACTTATCGAGATTGGCAAGGAATACAATCTGAAGGACGTCTATGTGCATTGTTTCATGGACGGACGTGACACTGATCCCAAGAGCGGCAAAGGCTTTATTGAGGACATCGAGAAAGTCTGCAACGAGAATGGAGCTCACATAGCAAGTATTGTAGGACGTTTCTACGCAATGGACCGCGACAAACGCTGGAACCGCGTGAAGGAGGCCTATGACCTGCTCGTAGAAGGCAAAGGCAAACAAGCCACCGACCTGGTGAAAGCCATGCAGGAAAGTTACGATGAAGGCGTTACGGACGAGTTCATCAAACCTATCAACAACTCAAATGTTGACGGTACCATTAAGGAGGGCGACGTGGTAATCTTCATCAACTTCCGAAACGACCGTGCCCGCGAGCTCACTCAGGTACTCACCCAGCAGGACATGCCCGAAGAGGGAATGCACACCATAAAGGACTTGCAGTACTACTGCATGACACCCTACGATGCCGACTTCAAAGGTGTACACATCCTTTTCCCCAAGGAAAACGTTCAGGACACTTTGGCTGAATACCTCTCGCGCATGGGCAAGCGTCAACTGCATACAGCAGAAACAGAGAAATATGCCCACGTGACCTTCTTCTTCAATGGTGGCCGTGAAGCTCCATTCCCCGGAGAGGACCGCATACTGGTACACTCACCGAAAGTAGCCACATACGACCTGAAGCCTGAGATGAGCGCTTACGAGGTAAAAGACAAACTTGTCGGTGCCATTAAGACACAACAATATGACTTCATCGTAGTGAACTTCGCCAACGGAGATATGGTGGGCCATACTGGTGTCTACAACGCCATAGCCAAGGCCGTGTGGGCTGTAGACCACTGCGTGCACGATGTTATCGAAACAGCCAAAGCCAACGACTACGAGGCTATTATTATCGCTGACCACGGTAATGCCGACAACGCCATCAACCCTGACGGCACGCCCAATACAGCACACTCGCTAAATCCTGTCCCCTTCATCTACGTGACCAACAACAACAGCGCCACAGTGAAGGACGGCCGTCTGGCCGATGTCGCTCCCTCCATCCTGCACATCATGGGCTTGGAGCAACCCGCAGATATGACGGGCGAAAATCTTATCAGTGACAAGTAATCCATCCACTCCTGTCCTCCTCCCGGCGAAAAGGCCGAGGGGAGGATTCGATTTTTTGAGGCCTGCAGAAACTTCTGCCGGCCATTTTTAATTCAAGGTATTCTGATACCGATAACAACAATACTCATGGATGTCAAGATAGAACAGTCGTGGAAACAGCATCTCGGCAATGAATTTGAGAAGCAGTATTTTGTCGATCTCACACAAATGGTGCGTCAGGAATATCTCCACTACCCCTGCTATCCACCAGGACACCTCATCTTCAACGCCTTCAACCTCTGCCCTTTTGACGAAGTGAAAGTGGTAATTATCGGTCAAGATCCTTATCATGAACCGGGACAGGCAATGGGACTGAGTTTCTCTGTACCAGACGGCATCATGATTCCCCCATCGCTCGTCAACATCTTCAAAGAAATAGAAATGGACCTCGGCAAGCCCATGCCTCGCAATGGTGACCTCACACGCTGGGCGCGACAAGGAGTGTTGCTGCTCAATGCCACGCTTACCGTACGTGCCCACCAGGCCAACAGTCACCAGCGACTGGGTTGGAGCCAGTTTACGGACGCTGCTATCCAGGCACTCAACCGCGACCGCGAAAACCTTGTATTCATGCTTTGGGGCAGCTACGCGCGTAGCAAGGCCGCCTTCATCGACCGCAACCGCCATCTTGTACTCGAATCTGTTCACCCCTCTCCCCTATCAGCCAATCGTGGCGGGTGGTTTGGTCTCCATCAATTCTCACGTTGCAATCTTTACCTTCAGGCGCATGGCCAGTCGCCCATAGAATGGTAGAAACAGTACAGGACCCATTACATTAGAACAGAACGCACTGACAAAAATGAAAGAACTGCACATCGTACAAGTGGGCAACGTCATCGTCTCGCCCGACATCTTCACCGAGAAATTCTGCTGCGATCTGCACGCCTGCAAGGGAGAATGTTGCGTCGAAGGCGATGCTGGTGCCCCAGTAACGCTCGATGAAATCGGCGAAATTGAAGAAGCACTCGACGTAGTATGGCCCGATTTGAGCGCATCGGCACAAAGCGTCATCGACAAGCAAGGAGTAGCCTACACCGACCGGGACGGCGATTTGGTAACGAGTATCGTAGGAGGGAAGGATTGCGTTTTCACTTGCTATCACGATCTCGACTTAAACGACGGACAGCCACCGGTACGAAATTGCTGTCTGTGCGCATTCGACTGTGCCTTCCGCAAAGGAAAGACGAAATGGAGGAAGCCTATCTCTTGCGAGCTCTATCCCATACGCGCAAAAGAATTCTCAAACGGTCTCACTGGTATTAACTACAATCGGTGGAAAGTTTGCAAAGAGGCCGTCAAAAAAGGTGAAGAACTTAACATTCCTCTTTACGTATTCCTAAAAGAACCTCTTATCCGGAGATTCGGAAGTGAATGGTACAACGAACTTTGCGAAGTGGCACAAGTTTTACTAAAGGATGCAGACGTTCTGTAAAGAGCATCCAGAAGGAAAAGCGCAAGAAACCATTACCAGGGGGAGCCCGTTTTGGGCCAATCAGTCGGAGGCTCCAAGATGAGGCCCTCTACTTTCTGCACTTGTGACACGCGGAAAGACTCGTCGCCGCACACCAACACACGCCTGCAAACGGGCAGGGTGAACTTGAGGCAAGCCTGTTCGTCCATTTGGCCACTACACACGTATTCGAGCCCTCCAATGTTAATTACCTCGCCAGGCTTAGCATCTCTCAGAGTGACACGAATCCAACCCCGAAAGCCCGTTCCAAACTCGTACCACACACTGTCGTGTTCAGTGTCAAAATACTTAGGACTAATTATTCTTGACACTTTCCAACCATCCTCCCGCTCCGGCATCAGGCAGACAGCCTCTTCAGCACAACTTTCAGTCTCGCTTGCATTTGTCCATAGAGCCAAAGAGTTGTCGCTGCCGAGAGTCCAGTCGGAAAGCAAAGAAGCCCCATCAGTCGCCTCTCCGCCGTTTGGAAGCAAGCGCCGGTCAGCAAGCCGGCAAAGCCACGAGGCATCAGAATCATAACAGAACTTCCGCCCCAACGCATCACATCCCGCAAGATTGACAGCTACCTGACGCTTAGACAGATGGGGGAAAGAGGGAGAATAGAACACAGATATTACATTGTTGCCACGGCGAAGAAATCTCTCTATCTGGTAGCTCACCCCCAGGGCTCCGTCATCGGGATATTGACGGCAGGGCATCAATACGCTCGTACTCACATTGCGCCCATTAACATAGATATCGAAGAGGCCTGTCGTTATTAAGGTGAGAGAGGCCCGCAGAGGCTTGGTTTTGAAGGTGTAGGTACGACTGAACCACACACACGAGAAACTGACGGCCCGCTCACATCCTATCCATGCCGGTCGCCACACTTGCGCCCACATAACGACTGGCATGAAGAGGATAAACCATAATATCAACAATCTTCTTGGTATCATATCATTAAAACGGCAAGCATAAAATATGCTTGCCTTTTTCCTTTGTTTCAGAGTGTTGCCACACCTTGTTTGCTGAGCTTAACAAGCTTACTTGTCCCGTTATATTTCACTGTAACCTTGGCGTTCTTCGGTCCATGAAGTGTAGCCTCCTTTACCTGACCATCCTTCCACGCAAAGTCCACGGTGAAGCCTCCACGGGCACAGATTCCGCTCACCGAGCCCTCACTCCAAGCCTTGGGTAAGGCTGGCAACAAGGTCACTACGCCGTCGCCGCTCTGGATGAGCATCTCACAGACTCCGGCCGTACCACCAAAGTTACCATCAATCTGGAAAGGCGGATGGGCATCGAAAAGATTGGCATAGGTACCACCACCTCCATGATAGCTTTCTGGAGCATCGGGATTCACATAGTTCAACAGGTTCTTGTACACCTTGTAGGCATGCTCTCCGTTGCCAAGACGTGCCCAAAGGTTGATGCGCCATCCTGTACTCCATCCTGTACTGTGGTCGCCCTTCTGCTCTAAGGTCTTGCGGCAGGCTTCAGCAAGCTCGGGCGTAGCAGACGTCGATATGTGGTGACCCGGATAGAGCCCGATGAGGTGGCTCTGATGACGGTGATGAGGATCAGCATCATTCCAGTCGTAGTACCATTCATTGAGATCGCCGAGATGGCCCACTGTGTAAGGATGCAGTCGAGCCAGTTTACCTGCTATTTCCTTCGTAAACTTATCATTGATGCCTAACACCTTGGCTGCGGCCAACGTGTTGCGGAAAAGCTCCTTTATAATAGCTAAATCAGCCGTTCCACCATAACAGCTCTGCCCTCTGAAACCATTTACTAAATAGACATTCTCCGGGCTCGTACTGGGAGCAGTAATGAGCTCTCCCGGTTTTTTGGGATTATCAACGAGCCAGTCGGACATAAACTCCGAGGCACCTTTGAGCAGAGGATAACCTTCCGTGCGGAGGAACTGCTTGTCCTGCGAGAAACTGTAATGTTCCCAAAGCTGCTGTGAGAGCCAGGCAAAGCCCATGTTCCAGTTTGCCCACTGAGGCTCGCCATTAACAGGATTTGCCATAGCCCAGGCATCGGTATTATGGCTGCTGCACCATCCACGGTTGATACCATAATAATTACGGGCAGCATAGCAACCGTTCACGGCAAGATTATCCATAAGCTGGAAAAGGGGCTTAGTAAGTTCACCGAGGTTACACACTTCAGCCGGCCAATAGTTCTCTTCAAGATTGATATTCACCGTGTAGTTGCTTCGCCACGGAGCTTTCACATGGATATTCCATAGTCCCTGAAGGTTGGCAGGGATACCGGGAGTACGCGAGCAAGAGATGAGCAGATAGCGGCCGAACTGAGCATACAGCGTCTCTAAATACTGATTGCTTCCGGGATTCTTAGAGTATTCCTCAAGCTGTCGGTCTGTAGGCAATGTGTTGGCCTTGGGATCGGGAGTACCCAAAGTGAGACTCATACGGGCAAAGAGACTGCGATAGTCATCCACATGGCGTTTCCTGACAGCAGCATAGCCGTCGGCGCCTGCATGCTCGGCAGCCGTTCTGGCTTGCTCCATGTAGGGTGCGCCCTCCTTCACAGGATGCTTGTCGAAACCATTGTAACTTGTGGTATTCACTAAGTAGATTGTTGCCTCGCTGGCACCGCGCAGCCACAACGTAGAATCAGAGGCTGCGACTTCACCTCCTTGATGCTCTACCTTGAGAATGGTGCAGAAATGCGTACTCTCATCAGCATCGCCTACAGCATGGCCAGTCATGGTGATGCGGCTGTCAGCGGCTTTCGACTGATGAGGAATGAGTGAAGTCAGACTAAGAGCATAGTTCAGGCGGCCCGGCTGTGAGGCTGAAATACGGATAGCAATGAGACCATCGGGATGGGAAACAAGGTATTCACGGCGATATGTAACCCCGGCACGCACATAACGGTCGCGGCAGAGAGCACTGTCAATATCAAGCTCGCGCTGATACCCACTCACCTGACCCAAAGAAAGGTCCTTGATGTAAAGTGAGCCAAGAGGCATATAATAAGCCGAGTTAGGTCCCTGCACAAAACGCTGGAGGGAGTCGGCTGCACGATAGTTCTCCTGAAAGAGAACCTTTCTGATTTCAGGTATCCACTTACTCTGTCCTTGTCCCAACGAACGGTCATAGGGTTTGCCGCTCCAGAGCGTGAGGTCGTTAAGAGCAATCACATCATTATCGGCATCGCCATACACAGTGGCTCCGAGCCTGCCGTTGCCAAGAGGCAGAGCCTGCTCGAAAGCCGTGGCAGCCTTTTTATACCAAAGTTTCAGAGGTTGTTGTGCCGCCTCCGCTTCTGCGACACACAGCAATGAGGCAGCAATGATTGGTAATGTTTTGAGGTTCATGTTATAAAGAGTAGAAACTGAAAAGGGCAGGCTCTCCATTGCAGGAAAGCTTGCCCCGTTGTTAATTAAGCATCAATATTGGCGTAAGTAGCGTTCTCCTCGATGAACTCACGACGCGGTTCCACGTCGTCGCCCATGAGCATAGAGAAGATTTCGTCGGCCTCAGCGGCATTCTCTATCGTCACCTGCTTCAGCAGACGGTTCTTGGGGTCCATGGTAGTCTCCCAGAGTTGTTGCGGATTCATCTCACCGAGTCCCTTGTAGCGTTGGGTGTGGATGCCGTTCTTGCCGTCTTCTGTACCCTGGCCGTACTTGTCGAGGAAAGCCTGACGCTGCTGGTCGGTATAGCAATATTCGCTGACCTTCTTATAAGTACACTTATAAAGAGGCGGCGTAGCTATATAGAGATGTCCTTCCTCAATGACCTTCGGCATATAGCGGAAGAAGAGTGTCATGATGAGGGTGTCGATGTGGGAGCCATCGACATCGGCATCGGTCATGATGATAATCTTGTCGTAGCGAAGCTTGTCGATGTTAGCCTCGAAATCATCCTCACCGTCAACACCGAACCTGACACCGATGCTCTGAATGATGTTCATCACCGACTCAGCCTCGAAAACACGGTGGCGCTGCACCTTCTCCACATTCAGAATCTTACCGCGCAAGGGCAGGATAGCCTGATGGAAACGGTCGCGGCCCTGCTTGGCCGAGCCGCCTGCCGAGTCACCCTCGACGAGGAATATTTCCGTATCCTTCGGGTCTTTGAGTGAGCAGTCAGCGAGCTTGCCCGGCAGACCGCCTCCGCTCATGAAGCTCTTGCGCTGCACACTCTCGCGGGCTCTGCGGGCTGCCACACGGGCCTGAGCAGCAAGAATCACCTTGTTGCAAATCATCTTGGCCTCGTTGGGATGCTCCTCCAAGTAGTTGGAGAGCGCCTCACCGACAGCCTGCTGCACGGCTCCCGACACCTCGCTGTTGCCCAACTTCGTCTTCGTCTGACCTTCGAACTGAGGCTCAGCGACCTTGATGGAGATAACGGCCGTGAGCCCCTCACGGAAATCCTCGCTGGCTATCTCTATCTTCGACTTCTCTATTTCGCGCTTTATCTGAGGGTCATTGTCAGCATAGTTCTTCAAGGTGCGCGTCAGAGCGATACGGAAACCCGTGACATGGGTACCGCCCTCAATGGTGTTGATGTTATTGACGTAGGAGTGGAGATTCTCGTTATAATCGGTGTTATACATGATGGCCACCTCAATGGGCACACCCTGTTTTTCTGTCTTCAGATAGATGACATCGTCGAAGAGATGAGTGCGATGACGGTCCACGTAGCGCACAAACTCCTTCAGACCGTCCTTGGCATGAAACACCTCCTGGCGTCCGGCTTTGCCCGTCTCGGGATCGGGACGCATATCGGTGAGCGTTATCTTGATACCGGCATTCAGATAGGCAAGCTCTCTCATGCGGCGGGCTATAATGTCCCACTGATAATGCGTTGTGGTGAAAATGGTGGGATCGGGCCAGAACTGCTGGCGAGTGCCTCGCTTCGTAGTCGTGCCGACAACCTTTACCGGATAAAGCGGCTTTCCTTTCTCATACTCCTGCTGATAAATCTTACCGTCACGGTATACCTGCGACGTCATGTGCGTGGACAAAGCATTGACACAGCTCACACCCACACCATGAAGACCGCCGCTCACCTTGTAGCTTCCTTTGTCGAATTTGCCACCGGCATGGAGGACGGTCATCACCACCTCCAAGGCGCTCTTGTGAAGCTTCTTGTGCTCGTCAACGGGAATACCGCGGCCATTGTCCTCCACCGTAATGCTCTCATCAGCATTGATGGTCACCTCAATCTCGGTGCAGTAGCCGGCCATAGCCTCGTCAATAGAGTTGTCGACAGTCTCGTTGACCAAGTGATGGAGACCCTTCTCGCTGATGTCTCCAATGTACATGGCAGGGCGCTTGCGCACTGCCTCTAACCCTTCGAGCACCTGAATATTACTGGCTGAGTAATTGCTCGAACTGCTTTGATTATCTGCCATTGTCGTTATTATCGATTTTTAATATGCAAAGATAGCCATTTTCCGCCACATGACGAAGAATTCCGCCCACTTTATTGGACTGTTTGTCCGATAGCTTTCCGACAGCCGGAAAGAAAATTAGAGACTCTGCTGAGAAGGCTTGCGGATGACGCGCTGCTGCCCTCGGCACATAGCAGCTCGCATGCCTTGTCGGGCTGCTGACGCTCACTGCCCTACGTTAAGCAGTGGGAGATATTACCACAGAGGCTTCGCGGTCTTTTTGTGAACATAGTTATAGGATATTTATTGCAACGGACGCTCACGGACCTCTCTTGGCTCAGATGAATATGAGAGGTGTGCGACTTTTACAGCAAGGACAGCCCCTACAGGGGCACACAAGCACGAAGTGCACAGAAATCTGGGCAGAATCAACGAGAATCCGCAGGAGCGAACATTGGCTTGTCAAATCTCCGGCACATGGCGGACTTATCTCCGCCATATGGTGTACTTATCTCCGCCATATGGTGTACTTATCTCCGCCATATGGCGGACTAGTCTCCGGCATATGGCGGACTAGTCTCCGGCATATGGCGGACAATTGCCAACCCTACAGAACAACAGCACTTGCATACAGCTTATTAAGGTCTGCAAAGCCTCGACACCGGTGTTGCGCATAGCGCCGATATTGTCCTTATAAGCACCGAGAGCGAACTCAGTAGGAACCGAGATATTCATGATGATGCCCATGGTCTTGCAGCTGTAGAAGTCGATGTACCGGTCAGGTCGTGGAAGATGCCGACGTCAAGGCCGACGTCCCACGAGGCGGACTTCTTCCAAGTAATGGTCTCCTGGTGGTAGCTGCCCTGATAGTAACCGGTGTTGAGATTTCCGCCAAAGGGATAGCACCGTGGTTATAGGTGTTTATCCAAGGATAATAGTGGGAGAGAGCATCCTGGTTACCAAGGCTTCCCCAGGAAGCACGGAGTTTCAGGTTGTCAAGCCAGCTGCGTGTGCTCTATATGAAAGGCTCCTCAGAGATGCGCCAGCCGACCGAGAACGAGGAGAAGTAGCCTCAGCGATAACCGTCGGCAAGACGTGAGGAAACATCGCAACGGATCGATGCCAAAAGGGAAGAGAAAAGCAGGAAAGATTCCAATTTCAGGCTTTGAGCGCTTGGATATTCGCTGAAAGGCAGTAATTTTGCAGTTGAATAGCAGGTGGCACCCTACGAGGTGCGGCCTACCACAAAGTGCAGAATAACCTTAGGCTACATAAACGCAAGATGAAGAATCATGGTCTCGACATAATATTGCTGCTGCTCTTTGCCCTGACCACAGAGGCACGCGGCTTCTTGAACACAAAACAGATAACACTACGGGAAGAACGTTTCAAGGCTGAAATCGATTTTCCCACTGGCGGCAACCCGGACGTCATAGCCCAGGTGAAACTTTGGATTTGCGACGTGCTCGACACCGACGCCCCTTCACGGCTCCGCGAGAACGATTTTCGCGACCTGCTGCTACGCTGTTGCGGTGCCTTCGAGGAATCGTATGAGAAGGGAAGCAGAAAAGTGGAAGTGGTGAGAAGCTATGAGGATGCCAACGTGGTGACCTTTGAATCGAAAGTCACCGACAACGACTCCACGGTATGGATTACTGAGGACTGCGCCTGCTTCAGTAAGCACGACGGCCACCGACTCACAGCCGGCGAGATATTCGACTGCAATGAAAGTCAAATCAAACAGCTGATGTGGCACTATCGGGGAGACATTCCAACAGGTATGGATGGTCCCAAAGGCCTCGTCGTGGGCAATGCAGGATTCATCGACGGCTGGATTATCGTCATCGGCCCGGCCGAAAACTCCGCCGGCCGAGCTTACAGGGTGCGCTATCAGGCAGCAGAACCCTATCTGAAGAAAAGCAAGGACGGAGAATATTATTAGCCTGGAGTCAGAACCGAAGCCCCTTAAAACTATTAAAACCAGACTTTTACTGTTAATGTTAGTTATATCCAAGATAAGGCCTGAAAAAAGTCCAAGGTTTATTTTCCGCATTGAAGGAAAATAAGTAATTTTGCGCCGCAATTTAAGAAGTATAGGTATTAGTCTTCGGGATGAAGATGTGTATTTCAGGAGAAACATGCAGGGTGAAAACGAAGGTACACCCTCAATGCTGACTGTCGCCAGCGAAGAAAAGCCTTGGTCAAGCCTCCCACAAGAAGGATTGACCAGGGCTTTTTCTTTGACCTTATTATTAGCACTACTTTTTCTTCTGTTCTGGCAGAGCCCGGAAGGTCGTCCGATGATAGGGCGACAGGCCAATGCGGGCAATCGCTTCGCGATGCTTCCGAGTGGGATAACCTTTGTTCTCCTTCCAACCGTAATCGGGGAACTCCTTGTCAATGCCATCCATGAAGTCGTCACGAAAGGTTTTGGCAAGGATGCTTGCCGCGGCAATAGCCTGATATTTTCCGTCGCCCTTGACCACCGTCTCGTAAGGGATGAAATGGTAGGGCTTGAAACGATTACCATCCACGATGATGGCCTCAGGCCTAACGGTCAGCTGGTCGAGCGCGCGATGCATGGCCAAAATACTGGCATTAAGAATGTTGATACGGTCAATATCCTCAGACGACACCGATGCTACTGCCCAGGACAGCGCGTCGCGCTCAATAGCTTCGCGAAGCTCATAACGCTTTTGGACCGACAGCTGCTTGGAATCGTTGAGCTCGGGATTGTCGTAACCTTCCGGCAGAATGACCGCAGCCGCGAACACAGGTCCGGCCAGACAACCCCGGCCCGCCTCATCGCATCCGGCCTCAACAAGACCGGGAAAGCAATGAGGGGACAAATGGACGTGCTTCATCTCTTTCCTCAGAACATTTTCATCACGCGCTGGATGCCATCACTCAGCACATCTATTTCCTCTTTGGTGTTGTAGAGCGCGAAGGAGGCACGCACAGTGCCAAGGATGCCCAGACGGTCCATGAGCGGCTGTGCGCAATGATGACCGGTGCGAACGGCTATGCCCAGACGGTCGAGCAGAGTGCCCAAATCCATATGGTGGATATGACCCACATTGAAGCTCAACACGGCATCGTGGGAGCAAACAACATCCGAGAACTGCGCGTTGAGGTCCAACTCGCCATAGATATGCATTCCGGGAATCTCCTGGAGCCGGGCGATAGCATAGCGGGTGAGCTCCTGCTCATGGGCCTGAACATTATCCATTCCGAGCTTCGTCAGGTAGTTGAGTGCTACGGCGAGACCATGCGAGGCAATATAGTCGGGCGTACCGGCCTCAAACTTCAAGGGTGGGCGCTCAAAGGTTGTATGTTCGAAACTCACACGGTCGATCATCTCGCCCCCTCCTTGATAAGGTGGCAGCTTGTCGAGCCACTCTTCCTTACCATAAAGCACGCCAATGCCGGTAGGCCCATAGGTCTTATGTCCGCTAAAGACCAGGAAATCGCAGTCGATATCCTGAACATCGACCTTGAAGTGCGGCGTACTTTGTGCCCCGTCGACAAGTATAGGGACCCCATGCTCGTGCGCTATCCGGGACATGAGCTTCACGGGATTCACCGTACCCAGCACATTGCTGACATGGGTGACACTCACCATTTTGGTGTGCTCGTTGAACAGATTGCGATAGTCGTCAAGAAGGAGCTCTCCGCTATCGCTCATCGGGATAACACGCAGCTTGATGCCCTTGCGCCGAGCCTGCAACTGCCAAGGCACTATATTACTGTGATGCTCCATCGTAGAGACGATCACCTCGTCGCCTTCTCCCATAAAGTCCTCAACATAGGAGGAGGCAACGAGATTTATGCCCTCTGTAGTGCCACGGGTAAAGACAATCTCTGAGGCATTGCGGGCATTAATAAACTGACGCACGGTCTCACGCGCTGCCTCATGGAGCTCTGTGGCTTGCTGGGACATCCAGTGGATACCCCTATGCACATTGGCATTGGCATTGAGATACTCATCGCGCATGGCATCCAGCACACATAGCGGCTTTTGCGTGGTAGCCGCATTGTCGAGATAAATCAGTGGACGCCCGTAAATCTTGCGCGCAAGGATGGGGAAGTCGGCCCTCACCTTTTTAATATCATACATAGATATTCTCCTTTCTTGATTATGCCACGGTCAATGGCGAAGTTTACAGTTGACACAATTGCCCAACTCTCCACGGAAACGCTTCTCTACAAGATAATGGAGGCGGTCACGGAGAGGCTCAAGCTGGATATTGTCGATAACCTCGCCCACAAAAGCGAACTCTAACAGAAGCTTAGCCTCATGCTCATCGATGCCACGCTGCTGCATATAGAAGAGGGCTGCGTCGTTGAGCTGACCCACGGTGCTGCCATGCGAGCACTTCACATCGTCGGCATAGATTTCCAGCATGGGCTGGGTGTACATATGTGCTTGTCTGGTCATACAGAGATTCTGGTTCACCTCTTCGGAAGTGGTCTTCTGTGCATCATGTCGCACCAGCACCTTGCCTGCGAAAGCCCCCACAGCCTTTTCATCGAGCACATATTTGTAGAGCTCATGGCTGTCACAATGAGGCACAGCATGGTCGATGAGCGTATTGTTGTCAACCTGCTGCGTAGAGTCGGCAATGACACAGCCATTGCACCAGCACTCTGCTCCCTGACCTTGGAAAGTGAGGTTCAGCATGTTGCGCGTAATGCCATTATGAAGTGTTATCACGTCATGATTGACACGGCTGGAAGCCTGCTGCTCAATGTAGACATTACTCACACGGGTGTTCTTAAGATGGGTTTCTTCCAGGCAATAGAGGTCGAGACTTGCATTCTCGCCTACATAAGCTTCTATGACTTGAGTGGAGAGGAAACGCCGGTCGTCGGCAGAATCATCACAAAAAAGGAACTTAGCTTCAGCTCCTTCCTCAAGAACGATCAGCACACGGCGGTTCACCATCAGGTCGACATCGGAGCGAAGAATATTGATGACCTGAACAGCGCGTGAAAGCTTCACATTCTTCGGCACGTAAACAAAGAGACCATCCTGAGCCAACATGGTGTTGAGCGCTGTTATGGCATCCTGCCCCGTAGCGGCTATCTTGCCATAATAGCGCTTGATGAGTTCGGGATACTTGGAGGCTGAATCACAAAGACTGTCGACGATGACTCCCTCAGGCAACGTAGCCTTAGGCAGAGCACGCTTATAGAACATGTCGTTAACCACAAAATAGAGCGAGGTGCTCAGGTTGGGCACATCGCAGCGGAACACTTCGTAGGGATTCACTGGTATGTCGAGCCGATTGAGGTTAAGCCCATAATTGGGGGCAAAGAGGGCCTGCATATCCGTGTATTTATAGCGTTCCACCTTACGCGAGGGAAACCCCTGGCGTTTGAAATCTTCAAAAGCCGTATCGCGCAAGGCATTCATCACTTCGGCAGAATGACCGAAGAGCGCCTGCCGCGACTCAGCATAGAGATCGATATATTGTTGTTCACTTGATGCCATAATCACTACTATCTACCAAACTTCACATCAGCCTCTTCCTTAATCCAGTCGTAGCCTCTTCGCTCTATCTCCTTGGCAAGCTCCGGGCCGGCTGTTTTCACGATTCGTCCATTGTAGAGAACATGAACGACGCTGGGCTTTATCATATCGAGCAGACGCTCATAGTGGGTGATGACGATAATGGATTTGTCGGGAGTGAAGAGTTTGTTCACTCCATCGGCAACAATGCGCATGGCATCCACATCGAGTCCGGAATCGGTCTCATCCAGAATACTCAGCTTGGGATTGAGCATGGCCATCTGGAAGATCTCGTTACGCTTCTTCTCGCCACCAGAGAAACCTTCATTCACACTGCGACGGGAGAGTTTGGGGTCAAGTTCTACAAGTTCCCGTTTCTCTTTCATCATCTTTAGAAAGTCAGCAGCCTTCAGTGGCTCGAGCCCCTCATACTGGCGCTTGGCGTTGACGGCAGCTTTCATGAAATTGACCATTGATACGCCGGGGATCTCCACCGGATACTGGAAACTGAGGAAAAGTCCCTCACGGGCACGATCCTCAGGTTTCATCTCCAACAGGTTCTTACCGTTGAAGATGGCCTCGCCCTCC
>OMVH01000142.1 GCA_900314365.1 uncultured Prevotella sp.
ATCCACTCTGCACTCTTCGACGCACAAGGCTCTATCGTAGCCCAAAGCGGTGACTTCAAATACGACATCTCTACAGGTGACTCCGTGCAAGTGGCAATCTCACATACCTATACTGTGGAGCCTGGTTCTTACACGATAGGACTCATCGACGAAAACACCACCAAGCTCTGTACGCCCCAACCCGTTGAGGTGCTCGCCACGCCGGCCGAGTCGGCAAAGATAGAGATGGCCAGTCAGCTCTCCTTTGACCACAACGAAGCCGTGCCTGCCGACAGCGTGGCTCTGACAGCCCACATCAAGGTCAGCCAAGGTGTCTTTGCCAACGACCTTACCATCTACATCACCGATGCAAAGGGCAACAGCGTCGTAGGAAGCTTCAATCCGGAATTCGTTTTCGGTGAGGCGGGCGAAGAGAAGGCGGTCAACTTCTACTGTCCGTTCGAGAACGGTGTGCCCGGCACCACCTACAAAGCACAGCTCATCAACCTGAGTCAGCTCACCTATGTCACGCCAACCGACATGGCCTCGTGCCTCTTCACACTGAAAGGCGGCGCTACGACAGGCATCAGTCAAACGACTACAGAGCAACGCCACTCACGAGGCATCTACTCTCTCGACGGTCGCAGGGTCAACTCCACCGGCAGCACGGACGGCCTACGCCCGGGAATCTACATCCGTGACGGAAAGAAACTGATAGTGAAATAACATAATAATCTTTTATAAAGCGCTTATGGACAAAACTTTATTCTTAGCTATGGCCGCCACTCTGGCGGTATCACTTCCGGGCCATGCTCAGCTCAAGCTGCCTGAGAAGAGCGGCGAACCCTACTGGCTGGCACGGGTTGTCAGCCCGAAGGCAGCACTGCCGAACGCAACAAAGTTGCCACAAAGGGCTGCCCGCCGCAACGTGAAAGCTGCCGCTGTGAGCAACCTGTTTGCAGGCCGCACTTTCTACGGAAACCTCACGAACTCCGACGACTGGGCCGGAACCTCCATAGGTGGAGTGCCCTATGGCATCTACAGCTACACCTTCGGCGACGAAACCAACTTCAAGGCTGTAGCCACGTCGACAATCTACAACTTCATGTCGAGCGCCTTCGGCCGCGACCGTTTCATCGGCGTCTATCCCATGAGTATTATGGGAGCACTCAACGGAGTAAGGTACATTGAGCTTGACTCGGCCAAGTTCGACAAGAAGTGGGAGGAAGTCTATGCCAATGCAAGCTATGGCTACATCCCGACCGCTATGACTTATGACCCCACAAGCGACAAGTTCTATGCTGCGCTCTACAACGACCAGCTCAACGGGCTCAACTGGGCAGTATTCAATGACAAGACACGCAAATTCGATATACTGAAGAAGTGGAGCAACGATTTCCAGCCCGTCACCCTTGGAGCCACCCCCGACGGTAAGCTCTACAGCATAGGCCTTGATGGCTACTATTATGCCATCGACAAGGCTACAGGCGATGCCGAAATGATTGGCGAGCCGGGCGTTACACCCGCCAACTATGTGCAGTCGATGGGCTACGACGGCCGCACGGGCACTTTCATCTGGCAAGCTGTGACGAACAGTGGAGAGGCTCTCTATTCGGTAGACGTCAACACCGGTGAGGCCACAGTCATCAATTCGCTCACCAAGAATGAGCAGCTCTCCTCGCTCTTCTTCAAGAGTCAGGAAGCCAAGGACAAGGCTCCTGCTGCCATCAGCGACCTCAGCCTCAGTTTCACCGGCACTCCTAACCTCAGTGGCGACCTCACCTTCACCGTACCTACAAAGTCGTACGACGGGACCACACTCACCGGAAATGTCAGCATGACCATCTATGTGGACGGCACGGCAGTGAAGCAAAACAACGCTGTAGCTCCGGGAAGCAAGCAGACACAGGCCGTCAGCCTGAGCAACGACAACCACTACGTAGCCGTCGTACTGGGCAACAGCGAAGGCTTCTCGCCCAATAACTACGTCTATCAGTATGTGGGCTACGACACACCGGAACCCGTCAGCAATGTGACGTTGGCTGTCGACAGTACGGCCAATCAGTTCAAGCTCTCCTGGACGGCGCCCGAAGCCGGTATCAACAAGGGCTACATCGACAAGGCCAATCTGAAGTACAACATCGTGCGTATGCCCGACAGTGTCACTGTGGCCCAAGCTCTTTCGGGCAACCAGTTCACAGAGCCTCTTCAAAGCAAGCTCGAGAGATATTACTACAGAGTCTATCCCGTTAACGCAGACAAGACGGGTGCCGTAGCCGAGTCGAACAAAGTGCTCTATGGCAACGCCTACGAGGTACCCTACAGCGAAGACTTCAGCAGCGACGAGACTCTTCCTCTCTTCACCATCATTGACGGCAGCGGCGAAGGCGTCACATGGCAATACAACTCCTTCAACCATTGCATGGGCATCAACACGTCGGCTTACTCCATCAAGGATCGTTCCAACGACTGGCTTATCACACCGGGTGTGAGCCTCAAGCCGGGAATCACCTATGCTCTCGTCTACAACATGCGCAACACGTTCAAGGATTACGTGGAGTCCTACAAGATTCTCTACGGAACCAACCCCAACGACACCACTACCTTCAAGTTGGTGGAACAATGCGACAGCTTCGATGTGAACGGAGAACTGACAGATGTTGAGAACGATATCCATGTGGACAAGGCAGGTACCTATTATTTCGCCTTGGTATGCACCAGTAAGGGCCCCGACTGTACGGGCATGTTCGTCAACAAGATTTCGGTGGATGCCTTAGGAGCCAATGGCGCTCCCGCAGCTCCGACGGAGCTTACGCTCACGCCCGACTCTGAGGGCGACATGAAGGCTGAGCTCTCCTTCACTGCTCCGAACAAGACTTTAGGCGGCGACACCATCACCGGTGACCTCACCGCAAAAATCTATCTCGACGATGCCGCCGAGCCTCTCACTTCGCTCAAAGTAACTGCCGGAAAGAAGTTCTCCTATACGGACACTTCCGTGAAGGGTGTCGGCGTCCATAAGTACTCGGTAGCAGCCTCGAACGCAGCAGGCGAAGGCAAGCGTGCCAGTACGTCGGCTTTCATCGGTGTCTACACTCCCACATACACCAACACCTTCGATGACGAGAGCAGCGCCAAGTTCTTCACCTCCTTCCTCAACGGAGAGGCCGTGGATGGATACGATGTGAGGGGATGGCAATACAATAGCTGGAGCCACGACCTCGAACTTAGCTACTATCCGGCTTCTACGGCCCTGCCCGCAACAATGAGCCTCCTGTTCCCGGCTATCAAACTGGCTAAGGACTCCGTCTACGAGGTGACATTCACGTGGGACAACAGTGTCTACGGCACCGCCGAAGTACCCGCAGAGTTCGGCTACACTCGCTCAGCGAAACCGGAGAATCTGATTAAGTTAGGCGATCTGCCACGCACGAGCTACAATGCCAACCTGCCTCAAAGCTTCAACATCATTACGTCCGAGGCCGGCAAGTACTATCCTTACATCAATATAAGTACGGCCGTTGCCAACTATCTCTCGCCTTCTATCGACAGTATTGTCATTAAGAAGAAGGCCTCAGCCTACGCTCCCTCAGCCGTAAAGAACCTGAAAGCACTCAACGACCAGACCGGTGCTCTCAAGGCTACAGTCAGCTTCTCTGCTCCTACCACCGACTACGCAGGCAGAGCCCTCACCGGCAACCTCTCCGTGAACATCTTCCGCGGAACAAACAACACCATTCCCGTGAAGACCTTCTCGAACGTGGAACCCGGCGCAGCTCTCACTTGGACCGACGAGTCAGCTCTCAAGGGATACGATAACTACATGGTGGTTCCGGCCAATGACCACGGTAACGGAGAAGCAAGCAGCGACACTTGCTATGTCGGCATCGACAAGCCTCTCAACGTGGAGAACTACGCTGTGAAGGGCAACGCCTCCAACACGGGTGCCGTCATCACCTGGGACACGCCGAAGGGTGGTGTTCACGGTGGTGTCATCAGCAACGGTTCACTGAAGTACATCGTTGCAGAATATCTCCCTCAGGAACAGGATGCCAACAAGAAGCTCAAACTGTTGGGCAGGACCAGCGGCCTAAGCTTCAACGTGGAGAATGTAGAGACTGCCGACTCGCAGGCTGTACACTACTACACCGTTATACCCTATACTGATGCCGGCTACGACCTGCATTACGCTTACATCGCAAACGTGGTGCTCGGAAAACCTTACGCACTACCTTACAAGGAATCGTTTGCAAACGGAGCTGAGACCACCAATGTCTGGCTGGCTTCGTCGGCGAACAACTATGCTAAGTGGTCGGAGCAACAGGACGGTCAGACCTACAAGTCACAGGACGGCGATAACGGAATGGCACTCTTCTATTTCGGCTCCTACTACGAGAACAACCAGAAGGGATACCTCGTATCGCCCAAGTTCAAAGTGGCCGACAAGGCTTACGTTGACTTCTGGGTATACCAGGGCATAGCCAAGCAGTACACTAAGCCGGCCTACCTTATCGTAAGCCAGAACACAGACGACGGCAAGTATGTGGCTCTCGGTGATACGATATTCATCAACGACAGCACCGCAGGCTGGCACCTGCACC
Organism: uncultured Prevotella sp.; assembly: GCA_900314365.1. Taxonomy (GTDB): domain Bacteria; phylum Bacteroidota; class Bacteroidia; order Bacteroidales; family Bacteroidaceae; genus Prevotella. The sequence goes on from OMVH01000142.1 coordinate 4,581, forward strand.
ATCTGGAGCTCAAGAACACCACCGGCAACTTCGCCACACTGCTCTTTGAAGCCAGTGTGAGCGGCAGCCGCGACTACGTGTTCATCGACAACATCGTCGTGGGAACACCCACCACAACAGGCATTGAGCAGGTACTTGGTGCCGAAGCTGGTGTGCGTGGTGTGAAGAACGGCATCTCACTGCTTGGCCTCAATGGCAAACAAGTAAGCATCTACACAGTGGGAGGCCAGCTCGTGGATGCATTCAAGTCTTCGGGCAATGACATCCGCAATCTGGTACCCGGTGTCTACGTGGTAAGGGTTGACGGCAAGAGTTTCAAGGTAACTGCAAGATAACTTCTCCGAGTCGTATCTTGAAAATCAACTTTGCAGGAGGTAAGCATCAACATTAGGTGCTTACCTCTTTATTTGTAACTATACTAATGGATTCTTGCCGCTTATGAACGTAAGAAATCCATCCAAAAGAACCATCATCTCTATAATCGACCTGTCAACCAATTATAAATAAAGTTTGTGTACATGGTCAAACGGCCGTCATATAATTGGCTGACGGACGTCGCACAATTAGCTAACGGACGTCGTACAATTGACTGACGGCCGTTTTACCTATAGTCTACCAAAAAAGAAATATAAACCGTGGGAAGAGTTAGTGGTTGAAAGTTTACTTTTTTCTTTGCCATTCCCTTCGTTTGCACTACTCTATGCTGCGCATCAAGATTGGCGGCACTCAGGAATGGCGAAGAAAAAGACAAGCTTTTTCTTTGCCATTCCCTTCGTTTGCACTATCTTTGCACATTATGAAAAGACTATGGATTATCATGCTTGTCGTCGTGCTCGCCTCATGCACCAAGAGCCCTGATGACGAAGCCCGCCCCCTGATGGAGAAGATAGAGGACTTCTACGCCAAGGGGCAGTACCGGCTCGTGCTCGACTCCATTGACAGGCTTCGCGCCGACCATCCACGCGCCATCGAATGCCGCAAGAAGGCTCTTACCCTCTGGCAGGATGCCTCGCTGAAACTTGCACAGCACGACATTGCACTCACTGACTCTGCCCTGCAGGCTACGAAGGCTCAGATAGCCGCCACCACCGATTTGCTCACCCGCAACAAGCTCGGCGTCAGGCGCGACTCACTCCAAGCCCGCTACGATGCCATGTGCGGCGTGGTGAGGATGATTCACGCCCGGCAAAAGCAATATCAGCAGCGTGCTGAGAGCAGAAAGTAAGGCTGAAGGACTGTCTATTTCCGGATAATTGACTAATTTTGCACAAGATATGGACAAAATAGATACAGAGTCGCAGTTCGGCAAGGTGATGGGAGAATGCCGCCACCTCTTCGAGATGAAACTTCACGACTACAGTCCCTCCTGGCGCTTGATGAGGCCCTCCACGGTCACCGACCAGCTTTTCATCAAGGCCAAACGCATCCGTACACTTGGCGTGACGGGCACTTCACTGGTTGGAGAGGGCATACGTCCTGAGTTCATCGCACTCATCAACTATGGCATCATTGCCCTCATACAATTGGAGAAAGGATATGCCGACACCGTCGACATGACATCGGAGGAGGCTTTGCAGCTCTACGACATCTACGCCCAGCAGGCCCTCGAACTCATGAAAAAGAAAAACCACGACTACGGTGAGGCATGGCGCGATATGCGTGTGAGCAGTTACACCGACTTCATCCTCACAAAGATTGAACGCGTGAAGGAGCTCGAGAACAACGGCGGCAAGGCTTTGGTCTCTGAGGGCATAGCCTCCAATTATATGGACATCATCAACTACGCCGTGTTTGGGGCAATACGGCTGGCAAAGGATTAACGCTATGCGGGAAGTCCTGAAGACAGTGATAGTGAACGTGTGCAGGCTGCTGCTTGCACTGACGTTCATCTTCTCGGGCTTCGTCAAGGCCATTGACCCGCTTGGCTCTCTGTATAAGTTCGGCGACTATTTAGAAGCCGTCGGACTGCAGGGCACCATCCCTGATGGATTGTTGCTCCTCTGCGCCATTGGCCTGTCGGCTCTCGAATTCACTCTCGGCATACTGATGCTCTTTGCCGTCAGACGCCGGTTGTGCTCCCGCGTTACCGTGGTGCTGATGGTCATCATGACGGGAATTACGGTATGGCTGGCAGGCTGGAATCCAGTGAAGGACTGCGGCTGTTTCGGCGATGCCGTCAAGCTCACCAATGTGGAGTCACTCGTCAAGAACATCGTGCTCCTGACCTGCGCCGTTGTCACAGCCGTAGCACCAATGCGCATGAAGCGCTTCATCTCGAAGTCAAACCAGTGGATAGTAGTCAACTACACGGTGCTGTTCATCCTGGCCTGCAGTTTCTGGAGCCTTTGGACATTGCCCGTGTTCGACTTTCGTCCTTACCACATTGGAGCCAACATCCGCAAGGGTATGGAGATACCTCCAGGAGCACCGCAGCCAAAATTCGAGACCACTTTCATACTGCAAAAGAACGGTGTGAAGAAGGAGTTCACACTCGACAACTACCCCGACTCCACGTGGGAGTTCGTTGACAGCAAGACGCGGCAGGTGACAGAAGGCTACGTGCCGCCCATCCATGACTTCTCGATAGAACGGGGCGACAGCGACATCACCCGAAGCATCATCGACAGCAAGGGATACACATTCCTTCTCATAAGCCCCTATCTGGAAAGAGCCGACGACAGCGATTTCGGCGACATCAACCAAGTATACGACTACGCTGTCGACCAGCACGTGCCCTTCTACTGCGTCACGTCAAGCTCCATGCGGGCCATCAGTCACTGGCAGGACTTCACGGGAGCCGAGTATCCATTCTGTACGGCCGACGGTACGCTCCTGAAGACTATCATCCGAAGCAATCCCGGTCTGGTGCTGCTCAAGGACGGAGTAGTCATCAACAAGTGGAGTCACAACAGCCTGCCCAAGGCTGCCGACCTCACGTCACCCATCAGCAAGTCGGAAGTAGGCCGGATGCCCTCCGACCAGACAGCCCGAAAGATAGTGGCCATCATCCTATGGTTCGTACTGCCCTTGATGCTGCTCACGCTCGCCGACAGGCTTTGGGCTTGGTCGCGCTGGGTAAGGGAGAAAGAGACAAACAACAGATTTTACCAACTTATAACAAAGCAAAAGAAAATGAGAAAGAAGATTGTTGCAGGCAACTGGAAAATGAACGAGAACCTGCAGGAGGGCGTTGCTCTCGCTAAGGAAATCAATGAGACTCTGAAGGCCGACAAGCCTAACTGCGGTGTGATTATCTGCACACCGTTCATCCACCTTGCAAGCGTTGCTCAGGTCATCGACCAGGACATCGTGGCTCTTGGTGCTGAAAACTGTGCCGACAAGGAGAAGGGCGCCTACACGGGCGAAGTTTCTGCCGCTATGGTGAAGAGCACCGGCGCACAGTATGTTATCCTGGGCCATTCCGAGCGTCGCCAGTACTATCATGAGACTCCCGAGATTCTGAAGGAGAAGGTGCAGCTCGCTCTGGCCAACGGCCTGAAGGTCATCTTCTGCTGCGGTGAGACTCTCGAAGAGCGCGAGGCCAACAGGCAGAATGAAGTGGTGAAGGCAGAGCTCGACGGAAGCGTCTTCAACCTCACTGCAGAGGAATGGAAGAACATTGTCCTTGCTTACGAGCCTATCTGGGCCATCGGTACCGGAAAGACTGCCACCGCTGAGCAGGCCGAGGAAATGCTGGCCTACATCCGCTCCATCGTTGCCGACAAGTATGGCAAAGAGGCTGCTGAGGACACCACTATCCTCTACGGCGGCAGCTGCAAGCCCAGCAACGCAGCTGAGCTCTTCGCAAAACCCGACATCGACGGTGGGCTCATCGGCGGTGCCTCGCTGAAGGCTGCTGACTTCAAGGGCATCATCGACGCCTGGAAGAAGTAAACTCACTAACAAGGCTTTCTGACTAAGCTCATGGAGCGAAGTCAGAAAGCCTTCGTTCTCACACTAAACTATCGAAATGAAGAAATTCGTCTTTCTTTTCATCACTGTCCTGAGCGCATCGGTAACTGTTCAGGCACAAACTTTTCTCCAGCATCTTCAGACCAAGGAAGAAGGCAAGGGAACGGTGACGGTCACGCAAAGCAAGCAGATTGAAGAGCTTGTCAACGCCAGGAAGACCGTCGTACCCCAAGTAGCCACTACCCCGAAGAAGCAGGAAGAGAAGAAAGTGAAGCCCGCAGAGCCCAAGCGCCACGAGCCAGCCTCGCCGCAACATCGAGAGCCCACGAAGCAGAAGGAAGAGGAGGCGAAGCACCCACAGAAGCAGGAACCCGACTCGACACGTAAGGAGAGCCTGAAGCGAGAGGCTGAAGTAAGAAACGAAGAGTCGAAGAAAAAAACTGAGCAGGAGAACGACTCGGAGTTCGATATCCCCACCGTGGATCTCCGAAAGAAAGTCATGCGCGGCGCCTACAAGGTCAACGGTTACCGCGTGCAGGTGTTCTCGGGCGGCAACTCTCGTGCCGACAAGGAAAAGGCTCAGCGCATAGGCAACAACATCAAGATGGCCTTCCCTGACCAACCGGTCTATGTGCATTTCTACTCTCCGAGCTGGAAGTGCCGCATTGGCAATTACCGCACATACGCCGAAGCAGAGCACGTGATGAAACAACTGAAAAAGATGGGCTACAAGCAGGCATGCATCCTGAGGGGGAAAATCACGGTGCAGGACTAAGGCCCTTACCTTATTAATATATCGCACAGATGAATTCTGAAAATGAATTTAGAGACGGGTTGGATGAGCTAGCAAGCTCCTATCACCGCATTCTGGAACTTCTTGGTGAAGATCCGGAACGCGAGGGATTGCAGAAGACACCCCTTAGAGTAGCCAAGGCCATGCAGGTGCTCACGCGCGGCTACTTCCAAGATCCACATAAGGTGCTCACTGATGCACTGTTCGCTGAGCAATATAACCAAATGGTTATCGTGAAGGATATCGACTTCTTTTCACTCTGTGAGCATCACATGTTGCCTTTCTACGGCAAAGCTCACGTGGCCTATATCCCCAACGGCTACATCACGGGGCTAAGCAAGATAGCACGCGTGGTCGACATCTTCAGTCACCGGCTTCAAGTGCAGGAGCGGCTCACTGAGCAAATCAAGGACTGCATACAGCAAACGCTCAAGCCCATGGGCGTAATGGTGGTTATCGAGGCAAGGCACATGTGCATGCAGATGAGAGGGGTGGAAAAGCAGAACGCCATTACCACTACAAGCGCCTTCAGCGGAGCATTCAATCAGGCCAAAACGCGAGAAGAGTTCATGAATCTGCTACGGGGAGAGTCACGAAGGTTATGAACGCGTGGCTTACCCCGCTACTCCTGTAGTAAAGATACGACTTAACCCTCTTCGCAAACACATACAACGCACATAATGAACGAATAAAGCCACCTTCCAGTCAACGGAATGGCTTCAACTCTATCGACTTGCAATAATTAATACAACATAATGAACATCTGTATTTGTGGAGGAGGCAACCTCGGACATGTAGTGAGTGGCTTTTTGGGATCAAAGCCCAATGTCACTGTCGGAATACTGACAAGGCATCCTGAAAGCTGGTCGCAACAGCTGGAGATAAGGTTGCCGAACAAGTCCGTGGTGAATGGTGAGCTCAAATTGGTCACCAACAACCCATCGGAGATAATACCACAGGCGGATATTGTACTGCTTTGTCTGCCCGGAATGTTCATAAGAAGCGAGATTGAAGAAATTATCCCCTATTTGAGGCCAACCACTGTAGTGGGCAGCATCGTATCAAGTACCGGTTTTTTCTTCCAAACCCACGAGCTCATTCCCAACCAGCCCACTTTTGGCTTCCAACGCGTGCCTTTCATTGCGAGAACAAGAACGTATGGCCACAAAGCCGATTTACTCGGGTTCAAGTCGTCTTTAAATGTCGTAATAGAGAATTATGACGATGTAGAGGCGCTCCGTTCTACATTGGAGAATTTATTTGATACTCCGGTTAAGTTGCTTGACAACTTCTACGAAGTGAGCCTGTCCAACAGCAACCCTCTGCTCCACACATCCCGTCTCTACACGATGTGGAAAGATTGGCATGAAGGAATCTTCTATCCAAAGCAAAGCCTCTTCTACGAAGACTGGACTGTGGACGCATCACAACTTTACATTGAAATGGACAATGAGTTCCAGCAGCTGCTTCAAGCACTTGGAATTAAGAAGGGTGCCATCCCGCCCGTTCTCGAATATTACGAGAGCCACGACGCCGACTCATTATGTGAAAAAATCAGAAACATTTCTGCTTTCAAAGGTATAGCATCTCCTATGATAAAGTCCTCCTATGGTTGGGCTCCTGACACGCACAGCCGTTACTTTACAGAGGATTTCGGATATGGTCTTAAATTCATTTATCAGCTCGCCAAAGCCAAGAAGATTTCTTCACAGCACATAGACAACGTGTACGAATGGGGAAACAGAATCGTATCAGGCAACTAATGCAACATAACTTTTTAATAATCAACTTACAAACCAGACAAATGAGACGACCTAAGAACACAATCATGCTGACATTGCTCTTAGCTGCAGCATGTCTGACTTTTACTTCATGTCTTGGTGGCGATGACGACGACTCGAAGCTGACACAGGAAAAGCTTAACGAGGCTATGGCTGTCATTTCAGGGTCGTACCGTAGCACCGTCTACTTTGAAGACGGAAAAGGTGTAGACTCTTTGGAGAATGTAACCTTGGGCGTCAGCAACGAAGGACTCTTTGTAGACAACTTTCCTCTTGCAGCCTTCGCTACTTCTGTACAAGGCAACGACTCGGTGCAGGCAGGACTGCGACGGGGTGGCAACATACACCTGAATGCAGGTATGGCGTTCTACGATTTGGAGTCTGACTATTATTTCACACTCTCTCCCGCTACCACCACTGCAAAAATTTACTACGGCGGAACCGAGCATGAACTGCAATTCACCTTCAGTAACGATGTCCTTGGCTCGGCCGGAGTGTACAACAAGGAAAAGAAAAACCTGGAGCTGATGTTCGGCATTCAGCGCATACTGCTTGATAACCGTATGGATCTGCTTTCAGGAAAAGCTATTATACAAATAAAATCTAAAAACAAATTCAGTTAAACCGATTGTATGATGAAACTCAAGCACATTATTCATTCTTTAAGCCTGGCCTGTTGTCTTATCGCAGGCTTATCGCTCACATCCTGTCTTAACGACGACAACAGCGACAATAATTATAGCCCAGAGGAAAGCCGTACCATGCTCACGGCGATGTCGGGAACTTATTCCGGCAAGGCTTTTATCGCTTATCTCAAGTCGGCTAACGGCTCTTACTACACCGACATAAACAGCGATGTCAAGGAAGATTCCGTAACCACCTACTTCTCTGTCCGCAGCGACTCTACACTGACGGTACAGTTCCCTGTCAGCCTGCTGGCTCATTGTGTGATTGACTCAACAAACACAGCTCTCATAAGCGCTTTGCAGCACTCATCCACTCAAACGCTCACTTGCAAGATTTATCTTCAGCCGGATTTCACGAGTTCGTCGTATTACTACGGCTTTTACGCACTTCCCCAAGAGACGACAACCGTGGATGTAGGCTCCGGCACCAACACATTCCGCGTGAAAATAGAGTATGCCATGTCGGCAACCTACTTCAACTCCTCGAAGTATAACTTTTCGAGTATCGGACAATATTTCATATCTGCGAACGGAATGGCCTTCTACATCCTTCCCGGCACTATCAGTGTGAACGGTGAGGAGCAGAAGATGACACCTTGTCCCATTCTGTTCAGAGGAACCCGATAAGAGAGTAAGCCCTTTCAAACCTTGGCTTGCACGCTTCAGAGCACTGCGGCCAAGGCTTTTTCAACAATAAGAAGAGACTATCATCATGAAACTGATATCCTGGAATGTCAATGGTCTGAGAGCTTGCGCGGGCAAAGGATTCGCCGACTCCTTCAAGGCCTTGGATGCCGATTTCTTTTGTCTACAGGAAACAAAGATGCAAGCCGGACAGCTCGACATCGCCTTCGACGGCTATGAGTCCTACTGGAACTATGCTGAAAAGAAAGGCTATTCCGGCACGGCCATCTTTACTAAGATGAAGCCGCTATCGGTGAGCTACGGTATGGGAGTGGAGCCACACGACCACGAGGGACGCATCATCACACTGGAGATGCCCGACTTCTACCTTGTGACAGTCTATACTCCCAACTCACAGGACGGTCTTAGAAGGCTCGACTACCGTATGCAATGGGAGGATGATTTCCGGCATTTCCTCAAGTCACTCGACGCAAAGAAGCCTGTTGTGGTTTGTGGCGACATGAATGTGGCACACGAAGAGATAGACATCAAGAACCCCAAAACCAACCGGCGCAACGCCGGCTTCACCGATGAGGAGAGGGAAAAGATGACCACATTGCTCAATGATGGCTTCATCGATACCTTCCGCACGCTATATCCTGAACAAGTGACTTACAGCTGGTGGAGCTATCGCTTTCACGCCCGGGAAAAGAACGCAGGATGGCGTATCGACTACTTCCTCACGTCCGAAAGGTTGCGTCCGCGCATTACCGATGCTAAAATACACACCGAGATTATGGGCAGCGACCACTGCCCGGTAGAACTCGACTTAGAATAAACCTCACAGGTCTTCATGCCTCGCTGACAAAGCAGAAGAGCATGGAGACCTAACCTATTACATTTAATCCTTTTCCATGAAACGTATTATCAGCATTAGCTTTCTTGCACTTTTTACAGCCTCGACGGTCATGTCGCAAGTACTCACGCCCCACAAATATACAAATCCAACAGGGCATGCATTCCCTATTCTCGCCTGGTATTCCATACTTAACAATGATGTCTCGCACTCCAGATTTCAGGAATTAGCCGATGCAGGGTTCAACCTCTCCTTCCAGATATACCCAGAGACGGCAAGTCTGAAGAGAGCACTCAAGGCGAGCAGGGGCACGGGCGTGAAGTTGATTACAGCCTGCCCACAACTGTCCGGCAATACTGCCGCCACCGTGAAGGCACTTCGCAACGACAAGCAGAACGCCGGATATTTCCTCATCGATGAGCCATCAACCAATCGCTTTCCTGAGCTCGCCGCCTGGGCAAAGAAAATCAGACAGGCAGACGACAAACGACTGCTGTATCTGAATCTGCTTCCCAACTATGCCCCATCCGAACTGTATGGGACTAAAACTTATAAACAGTATGTAGAGCGCTTTATTCATGAAGTAGGTCTTGGCTTTGTTTCCTTCGACCACTACCCAATACTTTCTGATGGAGACAACACCTATTTAAGAGACAACTACTATGAGAATCTCGAAGATGTAAGCAGCGTGTGCCGGAAAGCAGAGATACCCTTTTGGGGTTTCGCACTTGCCACCGCACATGGCTCCTACCCTGTGATGACGCGCGCAATGCTGCGATTGCAGGTGTTCAGCAACCTCGCTTACGGTGCTCAGGGCCTCCAATACTTCACATATTGGACTCCGGAACCAGCCGCTCAAGCAGGACTCAACTACCGCAACGCACCAATCGACAAAAATGGGAAACGGACTGAAGTATTTGATCTCATAAAGGAATTGAACGCAGAAGTGAGAAGGTTGACTCCGGTCTTCTTAGGTGCAAGTATCATTGACGTCGCCCACACAGGCAGAAAGATACCGCTCGGGACACACAGCCTCGAGAGGCTTCCATCCGCCTTCCGTAATATCGGCAGCAATGGTGAGGGTTTCATCGTGTCTTACTTCACCAACCATAACAAGAACTATTTAATGGTGGTCAACCGTGACCTGCAGCACCGCCAGCAGGCACACGTGGAGGCAACAGACAAAGTGAGACGCATTCTGAGCGACGGCACTACGGCGCCTGCTTCCGTCTACAGCAGCGATCTATGGCTGGAACCAGGTGACTACCTGCTTTACGAATGGTAAAATTAAAAGGCACACTTCTCACGAGGTGTGCCTTTTTTGATTTAACAAAAATCAGTAATATAGTAAAATAGATCTATAAGAGAGATTTCAATTCACCAATGCGATGCTTTTCCACTGTTCCGTCCGGACGGGTCACCGTAAAGTAATCGTACTTCGACTTGCCGTTAGCGAACTCGGCAGCTGCCACACCTCCATCACGAAGCTTCACGACGAGATAGCCGTTGAGCTTACCGTTGACGAACTTGCCATGCCACTTCTTCTGACCATTGGGATAGTAGGTAGTGACGTCACCGTTGAACTTGGTATTCTCGTCATTACTTAGGTCGACGAAACTGTATCCGCCCTCAGCTCTTAGCTGACCATTCATATAATAGTCCTTGAAAACGTCCTCGCGGTTGATACCGTTGCCCTGCTTCATCAGCAAACGATAGTAACTGGCATTCTGAACATTGCTCACATTCATTCTGTCAGCTGAATAGTAGATTGTGTCGCTTACGACGACAGCATCAGCGTCCACGTACTTGCGACCGTAGCTGACCAATGTCAGCATCATTAAAGCGGTTAATAATAATCCACGTTTCATTGTTTTTTAGCTTTTGATTTTAATTTTTCTGCGTGCAAAGGTACAGTGAAACTTTGGAAGACGTATAGCTTTTAAACTACTTTTATCAAAATTTTTTCGAGTAAAGAAATGGAGAGGAGCAAAAAACAGCCTTTGAAAAGTGTCACAAAAATTAGCTATTTTGACGGATTTACAGAGCTAAATAAAGACATCTAAAGCTTCAAATCCACCAATTTGGTGACGTTTTGCTACCCAAAAGATACTTTTGAATACATATCGACCTTTTATTCCAACTACAAAAAGGCCCTTAAATGTAAAGAGTTTTCATGTGATATTGTGTCATCACAACTGGATTGATCTGCATCAAAAACGGGGTCAAAAAGGCGAGACCACTTACGAATCGAAAGCAAAAAGACCAATCTGAGTGAAGCAAAGACAAAAACAAGTGTCGCGGGAAACCCGGGAAAACGAGAATCCCGCAACGAAACACTTGTTAACATTTAATCTCTATATCACTGTGACAACGCGATTTAAGCAGCCGATAATGCACAATCAGACAATCTGCGAGCACCTTGTCACAAGTATCTATTTACCGCTGTGCAAATGGAAAGCAATGGGTATACTAAAGAGACAATTTGCTGGTTTTCCATCCTTCATACCGGGGTTCCAGCGGGGCATCAGGCTTACGACCCTTACAGCTTCGCTGTCGATAAGGGGTGAAACCTGACGACTGACATACGGAAATCTGACCTGCCCCGTCGTGTCGACCGTAAATGTCACCAATACCCGGCCACCGACACCGCTCTCTCCATCGGCTTTTGGATAGACGATGTTCTGACGCAGATACTCTCTGAGGCCGTTGGTGCCACCTTTGAACGTGGGTGGTGTGTCGCAGTCCATAATCACCGGCTGCCCCTCCACACTGTCGTTGAAAGCAGGCAGAGCCTCAGCCGACATCACGGGTTGGCGTTTCAGCATCTTCTTGGCCGCACTGCCATAGAGCCATTCTGCCGCACTGCCGCTCACCCAACTGCTGAAAGGAGTCACGCCATAAGTGACATTGCTCTGCGGAGAGTCGTCATCGCCGTAGTCCACCTGCACACAGTTGCCGTCGAGCAACAGGCGATTCTCCCCTACCAAGCAGGCTGCAAGAATCTCCACCTCGCAGTTCTGCGGTATATCGATCGACGCATTCTTCACCACCTGAGCCAATACGTCCCTGTTGCTATAGTAGGCCCTCGAGAGTTTGCTCTTACTGACAACCTGCGACATCTGCAGCACATCGCCCGTAGCGAGGTCATAGGTGATGAGCAGATTCAGTGTGTCGCCCTTGAGCAGCGCGTTCTTGCCCGGCTCCACAGTGCGGCTCAGTCGGTAAGAAATAAAACGTCCCCGCTGGTAGCCCGTCTCCAACAGTTTGCAGTTGATGTAGCTGAACTTGCTGTCGTCGGGAATAGTCTTCAACTGTCCTGTCACCGGCTGGCCGAACTTCTCAAGATAACCTGCCACGGCAGCCTTTCGCGAGTCAGCCTCCACGCCGAACAGCGTCTTGGCAATGAACTGTTGCAGAGGCTTCACCGCCAGCCCGTCCACCCATTCGGGCCATTCAAGCTGCAAGTCCACCACATTGGTGTAGCTGCCCTGCTGACAAAGTTTATGCACGCTGCTATAACTGATGCGGCTCATGGCAACCGAAGAGCCTTCGGTCTGCGCCCACGTCGGCATCCAGGCTACCGCGAGCACCGCAAGTATCAAATTTCTAATCTTCATTTCTTCTCTTTTTTGAATTCCATTTCACCCGAATAACTTATCTGGTCGCGCTCTTGAGCAAGCACACTGAGAGAGGCCTGCGCGTTGTCGAAAACATCGAGCGTGTAGACGAAGCTCTCCTCACCGTTGAACACAGTCATCACCACCGTAGTCTTCTCCTTCCCCGTGCGCTCCACCGTGCACTTCTTCACCACAGCATCGAAGTTCAAGCCTTTGCCACCGTTGAAGGGGATGTTGCGTGCTCTGCCGAAGAAGGGCAGATAGGAGTGCAGCGTGTCTCCACTCAGCGTGATGCCGTAGCCATATTCCAGCTGTCTGGTAGTACCGCGCAGAGGCGTCATCATGCGCACGGCCACCGAGAAATGGCGGTTCTGCAAGGCCTCCTTGACCTGCGCAGCCATCTCCTGCCGGCGCTGAGCCTTCGTGCCCACGTTAGCGGTTGAGCAGGCAGTCAGCAAGACCATCAAAGCTCCGAAGAGCATTATCATCTTTCTCATGTCGATACCTCCTTATATATATAGGTTAAGAAACTTCCACCTTAGGGACAGCAAATTCCGTGCTACTTTCTAAGCACTTTCCTGCCTTTGCTCACCACAATGCCCCGATAGTCCTTGCGGGCACGCTGTCCGGAGAGCGTGTATTCGGCACTGCCGTCATTCACCTCTGCCGTCCTCACCTGTGAGATGCCAGTCGTAGTTTTCCACTTCACTTCGACATTCTTCAGCTCCCAGGTAGGTGCGCAACTCGCTGTACTGATGTAACGGAAAGCTATCCTCACCGTGCTTCCGGCCCACGCGGAAATATCGGTAGAGGTAGTGGCGAAGGTCCATCCCGACGTTACCACAGGAATACTGACATTGAGGTTCTGCCAGGTCTCTCCACCGTCGCTGCTGATGAGCACAGAGAGGAAGTCGGCCGCATGGTTCGACTTCAAATAGGTGGCCAGCTGGTCAACCGAAAGTGTCACCTTACCCTTGGCACTGGTCAGGTCGATGTCCGGCGAGACAAGCCAGCTTTCGGCAGCATAGTTCTTCTTGTTGAAGTAAGCCGAACCCTTCATGCACTTCACCGTGGAGTTCTTGAAGTAGGTCCACACACTACTGAGTCCGTCGGGCAGCGTTTTGTTTACAATAGAGAACTGTCCGGCTCCCGAGGCGAACGTCTCGCTGAGCACGGTGCCCGACGAGATGCCGCCACTGTGTCCCTGACGGTAGTGGTCGTAACTAAAAGCCACGTTCACAGAGTCGCCCCACACATAGTCCTCCAGTCCGGGATAGTCGACAAACGGATTTCGGTTCTTCTGAATGGCGTAGACCGCATTGTTGCGGTCGATTTCCTTTTGGCTGACGGGGTCTTCCTTGGCCCAGCGCAGGAGCATGTTCATCTGCCAGTCCACGAAAGGCTTGTACTCGTCCTTCGAGAAAATCTCCGTGCCTCCGCTGGCTTTCGACGACCATCCTGCGATGGCAGCCTCATAGGCCGTAGCCATATAGAAATAGATGCGGGC
>OMVH01000224.1 GCA_900314365.1 uncultured Prevotella sp.
AAGTAAGTCTTGCTTCAAAATATGCCCGTATTTTGGCACTTTCGCGTTTCTTTTTCTTTACAAACTTCGCGACGACCTTTGATTTTTGATACGCTTTTTGAGGCCGGAGTCAAACCAGTGTGCAATTTTCGTTCAGCACCAGAAGGGTGCGACCGTCTGTAAGGAGAAATTGAAGAAAAGTCGGGCTACCTGACCACGAAATCATGCCCTCACTAGTGAAACGCTCACAGAAAGAAAACTACAGCAAGCAGAAGCTGAGCTAAGATTCCGATAAAAACAGAAAGAGCATGTAGGCCAAAGGCGGAAGTTTCTCGCGCATCACCTTCATGGCAGCCGAAAGTTGATTGCGCACCACCTGCTGGGTGATGCCAAGACGCTCAGCGATTTCAGCCACCGAGACATCGAGTTCTTTGTTAAGCTCGAAAATCTGCCGTTGCCGTGGAGTGAGATGCATCTTGGCTTTAGCTAAGGCTTCCACAAAGAGGTCGTAGTCGAGAAGCCTCTCACCTTCAGTGGACTTTGTGCGCATTTCGTCCTCGTAAGCCACGAAATCCATCATCAGCGGATTGCGTACCTGCCGCCTCAGTTCCTTGATTATCATGTGATAGGATATGGTAAAAAGATAAGCCTTAAAGGACTTACCCGAATCCAAGTCCTCTCTGTTGTCCCAGATCCGGACGAAGGTTTCCTGCACAATATCATCGGCTATCGACTCCGACTTCACGTAGCCGATGACAAACGCATAGAGCCGCGTGACCCATTGGCGATAGAGATATTCAAAGCTGTGCTCGCTTCCCTCTCTCACCTCTTCAACCAGCTTCACTGTCAATGCACTCTGTTCCGTCATTATGCGTTCTGATGTTTATTGCTCATATTAGAAGGATGCCTTTAAAAATCAAGGTAAAGTTATCTCTTTTTTATCAACTACACAAAAGAAAGCAGAATTAATTTAAGCTTTTCAAGGTCTCTTTCCTTAACATTGAAAGAACAGAGGGTTCGCCTCAAGAAAAATGCAAGAGGAGTGACGTCCGACCGTCATCGGGCTATGAGTGTCCTGCCGAAATCAGTCGGACGCCACTCAGACTTACCGCAGAAGTTTCCTGCTGCCAACAATATACAAACCGTGAGGAAGCCGGGCGACATCACGGGAGGTGGCTTTGCGCTGTATCAGCGTGCCATCGAGACCGTAGACATTGCCCTCCGAGGAAGTTTTTCCGGTTTTTGGCAGAACGATGGCTGTAGCTGTTTTCTTCTGCCACTGCGCAAGGATTGCATATTCTGCAGCAAAAGCAAGTTGATGGAATCCCTTCGTGACGGTGTCGCTCTTCCATCCCTTTATGAGGTCAATGGGCAGGAAGCCGTCAGAGAGATAGTGCTCAAAACCATAGTCCAAATCCTGCTGAAAGTAGGTAAGGCACTTGGCTGAGAAAGCCCCGTCGTAGGGCAATGCATCCCAGTAGGCCCTCATGAGCACGTTGTCGAACCAGGTGTTGAAACCGTTGGTGGCACTTTCATCAATAGGATATTGATAATAAGCCACACCGTTGATGCGCTTCACCATATGGGCGAAGACCTGCCACGTAGCCTGCGAGAGGCTCGCGAGGTCGGCTCTGTAGCTTTCATCCCCCGTCACCCGATAGAGCTCAGCCGCTCCCGAGAGCATCGTGCCGGAATTGTAGGTATAGGCTGTTCCACCAGGATTGCCGACGTCGACATGGGCCCGGTAAGTGGTCGTCCCCTCTTTCTCATATTGAATGGCACCCGTCACGCCGCCCATCATGTCCCAATAGACTCCGTTCGGCTTCAAGAGATGTTTCTTCTGCCAGGCATAGATTTTCTTGGCAAAGGCAAGGTAAACTTCCGACCGCTTCGTGGTAGTGCTGACTCGTTTGTTCGATGCATCGCAATAATAATAGGTATAGTCGGCCTTCTCGTCCTCAGTGGCCGAAGCTTTGTAGAGCCAGACGAGCGGTTGCACGATAGGAGCATTGCTGCAAGCGTGCTTGGAATTGTAACCCGGTCCCCACGTGATGCCGCCATATTCCTCTCCATTGGCATCGCGCAGGCAGTCCCATCCATCGATGACGTAGTCGGCAAGATACTGTGCCTCATGAAGATATTCAGCCGTGCCTGTCAGCTTGTAGGCCCGCATCAGTTCCCTGATAAGCCACATCTGGTCGTCATAGACATTCTCAATGCCTGTGACTGTTGCGCGCTCCTTCGTCGAAGCGCGATGAACTCCATAGATACTCCAACGTCTGACACTGGCATAGGATATCAGCGTGTAGGAACCGCGATAGTAGGCAAGGTTGTCGTAGAGCACTCTGAGCTGACCGACGTACTTGGCGTGGTACTTGTCATAGAGATTAGGGGCCTCTTGCTTGAGAGCTTCCAATGCCTCGAGCACGGAATTAGTCGCTTCAAGAGCAGCGGTGTAAGGCCACACGTCGGCAGTACCTCCTCCCCGTTTACTTTTCAGGTCGTAGGTGTCGTACATTTTCAGATTGTTGTTGCTCCCGGTAAAGCACTTGGCAAAGGTGCTGTCGAGCAAGCCTATGGCACGCTGCAAGTCGGCAACAGCCACGTTCTTTTCTTGGGCATAAACAGCCACAGGACTCAGCAAAAGCAGGGACAGAGCCCAGGCTGACAGTCTAATTCTAAGGTTTGTGCTCATATCTTTGTTGTTGTCTTCAATCTCTGCTGCAATCATCTTGCACACGCAGAGCGTGTTGGTTTTAGCTATTCGGTGCAAAAATAACAAATTAAAATCACAGTGACGAAATTATCGGCGGAATAATGCACATACAAACAAAAAGGACCAGCCGAGAGACAACTCCCTCGTCCGGTCCTTATCAGATTATAATGTGTGACTGATGAGTCTACTGTTTCTTGTATTTCTCGCTTTGACTGCGAATAAGCTCCGCATCATCAAAATAGTCGATACGCATGGCATGGCGCACCTCATCCATCGTCTTAGCCGCAGCCTCGCGAGCAACTTCGGAGCCTTTCTTCAGAATATTGTAGATTTCAGGGATGTCCTTCTCATACTCCTCGCGGCGTTGCCTAATCGGATCGAGCATCTTGTTGATGACCTTGTTGAGAAGTTTCTTGCACTTCATGTCACCTATGCCTCCCTTTTGATAAGCTTCCTTCAGTTCCTCAAGATTATGGAACTCGGGCCAGAACGTAGCAAAATCCTCATCGGTGGAGAAGGCATCCAGATAGGTGAACACCGCATTACCTTCCACATGTCCCGGGTCACTGACGTTGACGTGGGTCGGATCGGTGTACATGGAGCGCACCTTCTGCCACACGGTGTCGGCATCATCACTAAGATAGATGCAATTACCAAGACTCTTCGACATTTTCTCCTTACCGTCGGTACCGGGCAGACGCCGGGCCGTGGCATTCTCGGGGAGCATTATCTCTGGCTCTACAAGTACGGGCGCATAAACTTGATTGAACCTGCGCACGAGCTCACGCGTGAGCTCAAGCATAGGCTCCTGGTCTTCACCGGCCGGCACTGTGGTGGCTTTGAAAGCCGCTATATCAGCAGCCTGACTCACAGGATAGCAGAAGAATCCAAGAGGAATGTTGGCCTCGAAGTTGCGCATTTTGATTTCTGTTTTCACCGTAGGATTACGCTGCACACGCGAAACACTTACAAGGTTCATCAGATAAGTGGTGAGCTCAGCAAGCTCTGGAATCTGACTCTGAATGTAGAGTGTACACTTGTTAGGGTCGAGGCCAGCCGAAAGATAGTCGAGAGCCACTTCAATGATATTCTGTCGAATCTTTTCGGGATTGTCGGCATTGTCGGTGAGAGCCTGTACGTCGGCCATAAAAACAAACATTCGCTCGTAGTCACCGGCATCCTGAAGCTGAACACGCCGGCGCAACGAACCTATATAGTGACCGAGATGGAGTTTACCCGTAGGACGGTCACCGGTAAGGATAATCTTTCCCATTTTCAAGGTTTCTTAATTTTCAATGCAAAGTTAGTGCAAACGAGGGGAATGACAAAGAAAAAAGCTTGCTTTTTGCTTTGCCACTCCCGAGTGAAGCCTAACTTCATGCGAAGCATAAAGAAGTGCAAACGAGGGGAATGACAAAGAAAAAAGCTTGCTTTTTGCTTTGCCACTCCCGAGTGAAGCCTAACTTCATGCGAAGCATAAAGAAGTGCAAACGAGGGGAATGACAAAGAAAAAAGCTTGCTTTTTGCTTTGCCACTCCCGAGTGAAGCCTAACTTCGAATCCTATCAGTGCTTGGCAACTGACTTCTCTACCTTTCGACTGCCATCGCGATAGCGAGTCACCTTCATGTAGATGCCCGTCCGAGGCCTGCTGATGCGGCTACCGTCCAATCCATAATATTCAGTCGACACAGCGTCGCGGTTACTCTCCACATTACTGATGCCCGTATTAACGAACGACCACCACTTTATCGGGCTGACATTTTCCAATCCGCCGCCTTTGTATACCAGCTGAACTCCAATAGCATAGAAGTCGTTGGTGTAGGTGTTGAAGGAAGCCCATGCCCTTGTAGGCTCACCGTCCTTCGAACCATTGACCGTAAAGAAGTCGCTGCGGTCGGCATATTTGACGGGAATATCTGTCATATTTGACTTCAACGAGAAGTATTGCTCGGGTGTGAACGTGAACTGTTCGGGACTGGCATCTACCGACGACTTCGTGTAGACACGATAGAAGTACTTGTCAGAATTCAGGAAATTCCCGTTCTTGTCGAATTTTGAATAATGGAAAGTGATATAGCCATAGCCATTGTCATCAGAATATGCCACACACTGATTGGGCTGGAACACAGGTGCCTCAGGCGAAGCAGCTTTCTCGGTGTAAGGTGAGAAATAGGGTCTGATATAGGAAGCCGTGAAGTAAGGCACCGTATTGCCGGCGTTGACAAGCCAGGCCAGTGTGTCGCCAGCCTCCTTACCCACGCCGAAGGTCCTGCTTGATGCGTCGTAATCCATATCGAAACCCTTGTTGAAGGCAAAGGAGTAGTAGCTGGTGTTTGTACCATAAGTGGGGTCGTACTCCTCGTGAAGCGTATAGTTAGAGGTCATGGCATAGAGGTGAAGATAATAGGTAGAATCTATGCCGAAGTACTGGTTGCCGTCGAAGTGCACCTTATTGCCCTGAATGGTACCCTTTATCCACTGTCCGTCCTTATTATTATAAGGATTGCGCACGTAGACGTTCTCCGACCCGACAATGGCCTTCACCACCTGCCAGTCATAGGCTGTATCAGCATCTCCCGTGCGCATCAGATAGTCGCTGGCACGTGAGAGTTCTGCGGCCGTGGGCTGGTATCGGGGTGCCTTTATCTCATTTAATGTGATGTTGCCGTCACCATATCCTGCCCACAGCAATTCATTGGTAACCAGCCCCATAAAGTTATCATCCACCTGAATGAGCGAATCATTGCGCAACACGAAACGGATACTATCAGCCAATGTCTTTCCGTCAGCAAGAGTATCGAGCTTCAAGAACGGCGTGGTGCCACCCCATCCATCGTCAACCAAGTATTTTTTCATGGGGAAAGCATAATAGAATATATCCTGTCCGTCATCGCCTGTCTCACTGTAGACGGCCTGAGGGAACCGGGCCACCAGCGTGTCACCGGACAGCACAGTAAGTTTCAGCCATGACGGGGAATAGAGTTGAGACACAGGCTCTGAAAAGTAATAGTTTCCGTCGGTTCCCTTTACGAAAGCGCCCACCGAGCAGTTGGAAGTGCCATAGTCGACCGAGGAACCGTCGTAAGAGAAATAGCTCATACTCTTAGAAAGACCGTTCATCAGCTTTCCCTCGGGAGTCTCTTGGAGGATAGAAGTGGGCCACTGATAATCGCTTGCAGCCTTTGACGGAAGAGTTAAATGCTTTTTGCCGAGCATCTTCACGGCCTTGCCCTGCTGTGACCGTGGAGTGGGACCAGCATTCTGTGACTGGGCATCCAGTACGAAAAGGCACAGGAGCACTGTGAGTAAAGTGTAGAATTTCATAAGCAGTAAGTTTATAGAATTAGTAATTTCAAACAACAGACCCGCCACCGTAGTGTGAGGATTGTCTGTGAATACTCAACAACGGCAGCGGGTGTAAAATATCTCAACAGGTTTTTAGCCAAACACCTTTTTGAGTATAGCCTGTGTGGCTCCGGTGAAGCTCTTCACGAAGTCACCAGCCTTTCGTCCCGCATCTTCAAGAAAAGATTTATCGCCACTTAACCGGTCCATAAGCGTAGCAAAACTCTCGCTGTCGTGTATTTCGAATCCTCCGCCCGCATGAATGAGCCCCTGAGCTTCCTGGAACCGCTTGTTGTTAGGTCCGAATATCACGGGTATATTCCACACGCCAGCCTCAAGGACATTGTGGATACCCACGCCGAAGCCACCACCCACATAAGCTACCTGCCCGTAGTGATAAACCGACGAGAGCAGGCCATAGCAGTCGATGATAAGGCAGTGAGCCTTTGAAGCTTCCTCGGCAGTGGTCTGTGTATAGCGCGCCACAGGCCCCTTGAGTTTCGGCAAAAGGTCGGATAGTCGCTCTTCATTGACTACGTGAGGCGCTATGATAAGCTTCCAATCAGGATGTCCATTGAAGTAGTCTACAAATATATTTTCATCGGGTTCCCAGCTCGAGCCCGCCACGAAAACCGGATGTCCCTGACAGAAGGCCTCAACAACAGGCAGGTGGCGGCTTGCTTCCTTTATCTGCAGCACACGGTCGAACCTCGTATCGCCCACTACATCTACGTTGCAGATGCCAATAGTGGAGAGGAGATCCCGACTTTGCTCATTCTGAACAAAGAAGCGGGTGAAACACCCCAACACCTTTCCGTATCGTCTGCCATACCAACGGAAGAACACCTGGCCGGGACGGAATATGCTCGAGACACTGTAAGTGGGTACGCCGCGATGACGAAGTATGTGGAGGTAGTTATACCAAAACTCGTACTTAATGAAGAAAGCCATGACGGGACGGACAGCCTTCAGAAACCTGCGCGCATTGCGTACCGTGTCAAGAGGGAGATAGCACACAATGTCGGCCCCCTTATAGTCCTTCCGCACTTCATAGCCGGAAGGAGAGAAGAAGGTGAGCAGTATCTTAAACTCTGGATGCTGTTTCCGAATGCTCTCTATGAGAGGTCGTCCCTGCTCAAACTCCCCGAGAGAAGCGGCATGAAACCAGATGTAGCGGGCATCAGGGTCCACCT
>OMVH01000144.1 GCA_900314365.1 uncultured Prevotella sp.
GCCTATGAAAACATAAATTCCTAACATACAATCAATTACAAAGTCTCTCTATTTTTGCGTATTTGGGAGCAAAGTAAGTCTTGCTTCAAAATATGCCCGTATTTTGGCACTTTCGCGTTCGTTTTTCTTTACAAACATTCTCGAGACCTTTGATTTTTGATACGCTTTTTCGGGCCGAAGACAAACAAGTGTGCAATGTGATTTCAGCAACCCGATTTTCTTAAATGTGTTTCCTGCAGTCTGTGTTCTCATGGCAGTCCACATTCTACAACAAGCAGTAAAAACGGTTTTGAATCCATCGGATTTCCTTCAATTCTTTTCCATCGTGAATCTGCTAACGATATTAATCCTCACCTGGCAGAGGATGACACTCTTTTGGAACTTGAATACCCATATTTCACACAAATTCGAATTTGTTGTATTCTATGCCGTGAAAAAGTGCCTGGCTGCTGTCTGTTTTTTTATTTTCTGCTATGTTTTCTTCGTCATATCGGATATTAACCTTATATTTGCCCCCGCAAAAGAAAATGTCTTATGAGGTTCACATCCGGTCTTGCGCTTCTGCTTCTGCTCGCGGTTTGCAGTTGTCAGAATGAGTACCGAGTAGAAAGACGCGCTTGTTATTACTGGCGCACAACGCTCCAACTGAGTCCCGAAGAGCGTTCTTTCCTGCGTCAGCATGACGTGGGACGCATCTATCTACGCTATTTTGACGTCGTGACAGACGGAGCAGGAGGCTCGCTGCCCAATGCAACACTGAGTTTTGACGACTCTCTTCCTCGCGGCCTTGAAGTGGTGCCGGTGATTTACATTCACAACGACTGCATGCGGCAGGATGCTACAGGCTTAGCTGAAAAAATATGGAAACGCGTCAGACAGATGAATGAGACCAATGGCATCGGCCCCGTCAATGAGCTACAGATTGATTGTGACTGGACCATTCAGACCCGTAGTCGTTTCTTCAAATTGATGGAAGAGTTCCGACAGCTTTGCCATAGCTACGGGGCGAAACTCTCTGCTACCATTCGTCTGCACCAGCTTTCCCAACCAGCCCCACCCGTTGACCGTGGGGTCTTGATGTTGTATAATACAGGCGATGTGACACGTCTTGACGTCAGTAAGCCCATACTCGACATCAAGGATGTAAAGCCCTATCTTCATTCACTCCCTCATTATCCGCTCGAACTCTCCGCAGCCTATCCGCTTTATACTTGGCATGTGCTCTTTCGTGCTGGCCGTTATGTGGGTATCATGCACGGTGACGACGATCTTCCGGTGCTTCCAGGCGACTCTATTGTCGTTAGGCAGCCTTCGCTCGACGATATTCTCGAAACCGAAGAAGCCGTAGAGAAAGTGCGTCCGGACATCAATAGAGAGGTGATACTTTATGACTTGAGTAAGAACAACATAGAACGATTTAGTTTAACTGATTATGAAAGGATTTTCAAAAACCCTTAGACGAGGTGTTCTGCCTCTCTTTTTGGCACTTGCAGCAGCTTTACCACAGTCTTTAATGGCATGTGGACCAGAGACACCGACCCATAACTGCTATCTTTTCAGTGCCTTTCCGCGTAACCTTATGTGGGACAACTTTGAGCAGAAAACCGATGATTTCTGGAGCAAGTACCTTGCGAATGGCGACGGAAAAGTCTCTTTCCTTTACAACTCATCTGACATTCTCGATGCTGCGAAGAAAAAAGGAGATACGGAGATGGTGAATTACATAAAGTTGCTGAAAACATACATAGAAGACTATCAGATATTTACAGGCTGGGAATACCCTACGAGGGAGCAACTTGTTCAACGCAATCTTCACCTGAGGCAAATGGTTGCGGCTGCAAATAGCTATCGCGGCAAGCGACTTCGACAACAATATGCATTGCTGAAAATGCGCGGCCTCTTTGGCATGAGGCTATATAAGCAGGCTGCCGGCTACTGGCAGTCTAAGGCACGAAAACTTCCAGAATCAGTCTACCGTGAACGTATGGAGAACATCTATGCCGGATGCTTGTTGCGCCAGGGACAAAAGCGGGAAGCTGTAGAAATCTACGCGCGTCAGCAGGACTATGTCTCTCTAAAATATTGCGTGAGAAACTATCGTAATCTCGCCGGAATAAAGAAGGTTTACGCAGACAATCCCAACTCGGCCACACTTACCTATCTTGTTCAGGACTTTGTCAACAACACTCAGGAAACGATGGATGTCCTTTCCGACCGATATGCTTCCACCGAAGCGTCGGCTGCTGATTCCGATCTCGTGGCAGGAATGAGCATGATAGATGCCCGCGTGGTTTACCGCAAGGATGCCGATGAATTCGTTGATTTTGCACGCAAGGTTCTCTCTGAAGGCAAGACTCTGAGTCCCTGTCTTTGGATGAGCGCCATAGGCTGCATCCATCATCTCACCGGTAACTACACAGAGGCGGCCAAGGAGCTGTCGGCTGCACTTTCTTTGAACGGGACTCAGTGCATGAAGGATAACGCTCGCGCTATTCTCATGGTCAACCAGGTACATACGGAACCTTTCGGAAAAGATTTCTACACCTTAATGGCCAACAACCTGAAGTGGCTCGACAGAATGTCTGAGTCTGCGGAGAAGACTCCTGATTACAGTCCCGACCACTATGCCGACGTCAAGGACAGGCTCATCTATCGCAACCTCGTACCACTCCTGCAAAGCAAGGGGCAGAGCGACCTTGCACGAGCTCTCATAGGGGTACAGTGTAAGGATATGTTCGATAAAGAGCACTGGATTTCCCCCTATTCCAACGACTATTTCTCCGCACTGCAGGAATTGTCGGCCAAGGAGATAGCGGCCTATTATACGACCATTCTTCAGTCTCGCAGCAATGCGCTCGAGACCTATGCTTACAATGCCGTAACCATCAATTCTGACTACTACAACGATATTATCGGTACAAGGTATCTCTCTCAGGGTGACTTTGATAAAGCCATGGTCTACCTTGGGAGGGTCAGCCTCGGATTCCTCGCCAAGCAAAACATTGCTCCTTATGCTGCACGCAGAACGTGGACGGTGGACCGTTGGCTCGAGAAGCAGAAGATGCCGGAAAACTTTTGGGAAGAATCCGCTTCCGGTTCGTTGAGGTTCTCTTCCAATAAGAAGCTCGACTATTGCCGCGAGATGGTTCGAGAGCTCAGCCTTTACCGCAATATGCGTGAAGGTATCGACCGCAGACAGCAGGCCTACAAACTGGCCTCACTCTACTATCAGGCCAGTTACGAAGGTGATTGCTGGTGGTTGACTCAGTACGGAGTGAGCTGTTCGCAGGATAGTACACTATTAGGAACTAAGGACTTCGTAGCCGAGGCTATTGCATTGCTTGAACCGCTATCTAAACCTTATGACTTTGGTCTGCTGATGGCTCAAGCCCGTAATAAGAAGGAGGCTAAAGCATTGCGGAAGGATTTCGAGGCCAGGTACGGCAAGAAGGGGAGTGATAAGTTTGCAAAAGAAGTATATCTCCTGCGCGAGAAGAGCCTCTATGCACTTGCCTTCATCCATCGCGACCCATGGTATTTCACGGGATGGGATACGAAGGCTGAACAATGGTACGACTACGACAATCTGCTTGTTCGGCCCGCTTCACGTCAGTACCGAGCTTTAGCAGCCCTGTCAGCTTTCCGAACTGACCATCATTCTGACATTGCTCCCTATATTTCTCATTGCGACGTATTGAAGCGATTTGAGTCTTTCAAACATTGAATCTCCCATTCATAACCGACTCTGAGTACTCAGATTATTCTGAATACTCAGATTACTCCAAATACTCCGATTATTCTGAATACTCAGATTACTCCGAATACTCAGATTACTCTGAATACTCAGATTACTCCGACATTCAAGCCCTGTCGGAGTCCTGCACCGACTGTTTCATCTTGCGAATTTGCAGACCAAAATATACACAATCGCTGCAAACCGATTAAAAAATTCACAAATCCTACTTAAAAACAGAAAAGACGTTGGTTGTTACGTCAAAAATATATATTTTTGTATCTGATTAGAAAGATACGTAATGACCATAATTATCGTCACGATATTCCTCATGGCCTACCTGCTCATAGCGACAGGAGTATTCACAAACGTGAATAAGGCAGCTGTGGCCATCTTTGCCGGCACCCTTTGCTGGATGCTATATATTGGCTACGGCACTGATTTCGTGATGAGCCAGCATCAGGCCGAATTCTTTGACTTTCTCGGCTCTCAAAAGCCCGATGCCACGAACGTAAAGGAATTTATAGCAGGAAGCATATTCCTTAAATATGTAGGGCGCGCTGCAGAAGTGGTCCTTTTCCTGTTGGCCACCATGACCATCATAGAAATTCTCGACAACAACGGTTGCCTGGATTTTATCTCCCAGCTACTCAAAACCCGCCGTAGTCAGCGCATGCTTTGGCTTCTTGGCAGCATCACTTTCCTCATCTCGGCCAATCTCGACAACCTCACGACCACGGTCATGATGCTCACCATCATGCACAAGATCATTCCTAGCCGGCGCCAACGCATGATTTACGGTGCCGCTGTGGTTCTTGCAGCAACATGCGGAGGAGCGCTCACTGTCATCGGAGACCCAACTGGCCTTGTGCTTTGGAACATGGGAGCTGTCACAGCCACCAACTTGTCGATGTCGTTGGCCATTCCCTGTATCCTTGCCTGGGTAATACCCACATGGCTCCTGGGACGCAGTCTGCCAGAAAGAGTCGACACGGAGTGGATAACACTGCCTTACCGGGGCGATGACACCAATCTCAATGTATGGCAGCGCCTTGTGATGCTTTTTGTAAGTTTAGGCGGATTGTGGTTTATCCCGTCGTTCCACGACATCACAAAGCTCAGTCCATTCCTTGGTGCCCTCTGTGTTCTGTCCATTCTGTGGATAGTGAACGAGATTTTCAACCGGAAGCTTCTTAGCACCGAGCGCAGTACCTTGCGACGCATACCACTCATCATGAAATATGGCACCGTGAAACTCATGCTCTTCGTCATTGGCATCATGCTACTGTGCGGCGTTCTCAGTGAGACAGGCATAATCGCCCAGTTCACGCATTGGGTTGGTTTCCAGGATCACAGTGCCTGGCTCGTTGGCGGTATAGCCGGTATTGTGAGCTCGGTGGTCGACAACTTTGCTTCGGCTATGGGCTTCATCTCCCTTCATGCCGTCGATGGAACCACCGATGCCTTTGCCTGTGATGGCAGTTTCTGGAAGATAATCGCCTACACCACGGGGGTAGGCTGTAACATCCTGGCTATAGGCTCCATGAGCGGACTGGCCTATATGCGACTTGAACGCGTTCATATCGGATGGTATTTCCGAAATGTAGGATGGAAGGCTCTTGTAGGGATAGCGGTAGGCTACGGCGCACTTTACTTTACAGTTTGACAGCAAGATGATTTCAGAATAACAATTAAATAACATATTTAAATAGGTATGGCTAAGATAAAGACGATAGGAATTCTTACCTCGGGCGGTGACGCTCCTGGCATGAATGCTGCCATAAGGGCAGTCACACGTGCAGGTATTTGCAATGGATTCAATATTAAGGCAATCTACCGAGGCTATGACGGACTCATCAACGACGAAGTGAAGGACTTCACGACAGAAAACGTCAGTGGCATCATCATGCAGGGTGGAACAATCCTGAAGACAGCACGGTCGAAGGAATTCATGACCGAGGAGGGCCGCCAGAAAGCCCATGATACTATGGTTAAGGAGGGAATTGATGCCCTCGTCGTCATTGGCGGGAACGGTTCGCTGACCGGTGCCCGCGATTTTGCTGAGATGTTCGACTGCTGTTGCATCGGACTGCCCGGAACCATTGACAACGACCTCTATGGTACCGACTCCACGATAGGCTACGACACTACGCTTAACACCATTGTAGAGTGTGTCGACCGTATCCGCGACACTGCACAGAGCCACGAGCGCATCTTCTTCGTGGAAGTGATGGGGCGTGATGCCGGTTTCCTTGCCCAGAACAGCGCTATTGCCTCAGGCGCCGAGGCTGCCATCATCCCCGAGGACTCCACGGATGTCGACCAGTTGGCACAGTTCATGGAGCGAGGCATACGTAAGTCAAAACGCAGCTGCATCGTCATCGTCTCTGAGAGTCCTAAATGTGGAGCACTCTATTACGCTGAGCGAGTGCGCAAGGAATTCCCACAGTACGATGTCCGTGTTTCCATACTCGGCCATCTTCAGCGTGGAGGACGTCCCTCGGCCCACGACCGCATTCTTGCATCGCGAACCGGTGTGGGAGCCATCGAAGCTATTATGCAGGGACAGCGCAATGTGATGATTGGAGTTCACAACAACGAAGTGGTCTACGTGCCTCTGAGCGAAGCCATCCGCAGTGACAAGCCATTTGACAGAAAGCTGATAAAGGTCCTCGACGAACTCAGTATCTGACTTTATTTGTGTTCAAAAAGACCTCTTTTAGGACAAATTAATATATCCAGTGTTGGCCGCTTCAAATAAATGGCTAATTTTGCGCTTAGAAAGAATAACAATAACAACGATTAAAAATAATAACTATGTCACAAATCAATGGACGCATTTCTCAGATTATTGGTCCTGTGATTGATGTCTACTTCGACACCAAGGGGCAAGATCCTGAGAAGGTGCTACCTAAAATTTACGAGGCATTGAAGGTGAGACGCCCTGACGGTCGTGACTTGGTCATAGAGGTGCAGCAGCACATCGGTGAGGACACCGTGCGCTGCGTGGCTATGGACAATACCGACGGACTGCAGCGCGACCTAGAAGTGATACCCACCGGCGGACCTATCACCATGCCTTTCGGTGAACAGATTAAAGGACGCATGATGAATGTCATCGGCCAGCCTATCGACGGAATGAAACCCCTCGACATGAAGGGAGCTTATCCCATCCACCGCGAAGCCCCGAAATTCGACGAGCTCTCCACGCATAAGGAGATGCTTGCAACGGGTATCAAGGTTATCGACCTGCTCGAACCCTATATGAAGGGTGGTAAGATCGGTCTTTTCGGCGGTGCCGGCGTAGGCAAGACGGTGCTCATCATGGAGCTCATCAACAATATTGCTAAAGGTCATTCTGGCTACTCT
This sequence comes from uncultured Prevotella sp., assembly GCA_900314365.1. GTDB lineage: Bacteria > Bacteroidota > Bacteroidia > Bacteroidales > Bacteroidaceae > Prevotella. The sequence goes on from OMVH01000144.1 coordinate 7,103, forward strand.
GTGTTTGCCGGAGTAGGAGAGCGCACACGTGAGGGCAACGACCTCATCCGCGATATGCTCGATGCTGGTGTCATCCGCTACGGAGAGAAATTCCGTAAAGCCATGGATGAAGGCAAATGGGACCTCTCCCTTGTCGACCCTGAGGAGCTGAAGAAGAGTCAGGCCACCCTTGTCTACGGACAGATGAACGAGCCGCCTGGCGCACGCGCTTCAGTGGCTCTCTCCGGACTGACAGTGGCAGAGGAGTTCCGTGATCATGGTGGCAAGAACGGTGAGCCCGCCGACATCATGTTCTTCATCGATAATATCTTCCGATTCACTCAGGCTGGTTCTGAGGTGTCGGCTCTGCTTGGACGTATGCCTTCTGCCGTCGGCTATCAGCCCACACTGGCCTCCGAGATGGGAGCCATGCAGGAGAGAATTACTTCTACGAAGAAAGGTTCCATCACTTCAGTTCAGGCTGTATATGTCCCTGCCGACGACCTTACCGACCCGGCACCAGCCACGACATTTACCCATTTGGACGCAACGACAGTGCTAAACCGTAAGATTACGGAGCTCGGAATCTATCCTGCCGTAGATCCTCTGGCCAGTACAAGCCGTATTCTCGATCCGCTGATTGTAGGCAAGGAACACTATGAGTGTGCCCAGCGCATCAAGCAGCTGCTCCAGCACTACAATGAGCTTCAGGACATCATTGCCATCCTTGGTATGGATGAGCTTTCCGACGACGACAAGGTGACGGTGGCACGTGCGCGCAGAGCGCAACGCTTCCTTTCTCAACCTTTTGCCGTGGCCGAACAGTTCACGGGTCTGCCCGGAGTGATGGTGCCCATTGAAGAGACCATCAAGGGATTCAATGCTATTCTCAACGGCGAGGTCGACGATCTGCCTGAGCAGGCCTTCCTCAATGTGGGAACCATTGACGATGCTATTGCCAAGGGCAAGAAATTGCTTGAGCAAGCCAAGGGTTGAGCCGTAGTATTATCATTTAATACGATTGCTTATGCTCAATCTAAGGATAATAAGCCCTGAAAAGGTAATCTTCCAAGGCAATGTGGAGAGCGTATTGGTGCCAGGCACTCTCGGCAGTTTCGAGATACTGAATAACCATGCTCCCATTATCTCTACACTGGAAGACGGAAAAGTGGAGTATGCCACTAAGGACGGTAAAACGCAACTTTCAATCAAGGGAGGATTCGTCGAAGTCAAGAAAAATGAGGTGAATCTCTGCGTGGAATGCTGAAAGGCACCTGCAAGAAACATCCTTACCCTTCAAATATGAATTACAGAGTAGAAGACAGGCAGATATGATTATCTTAAAAACCAAAGGCTATAAGAACTGGCAGGATGCCGTTTATCATGGCTATCTCCGGCTCGTGTTTTGGGTTATCGGCTTCGCGATGCTCGGAATACTTCTCGGAATGTCTGTCAAAGGTGATACCAGTATAGCAGTAGCATTGGCAATAAGCGTAGCCTTCTCTGTTATCTCCTGCTTTACCTACGCGAGATTATGGAGAAAGGTTGCATTGAAGTCGCCGGCGGTACTGACGAAATTCTATCTTGCCTCACCTGTTGTAAGAATGCTGGCAGGGGCCTTGGTCATCATTGTCTACTGTCTGCTGGTGCGCAGCCGGTCCGACATCATACAGTTTGCTGTAGTGTTCGGCATCTTCTATCTGCTGATTCTTATTGTAGACAGCGTTTTCTTCTCACGGTTGGAAAGAACTAATAGAAACTAAGAAATGAAACTAATAAAGCAAATATTCCTCTTGCTGGTGCTCTTCCTGAGTTTCACACCTACGTTTGGCGCGGAATCAGAAAAGAAAGGCGTCGACCTGGAGGGTATTTTGATGGGCCATATCAAGGACTCCTACGAATGGCACGTGACAGATGTATGGGGCAAGCCCATAGTCATGCATTTTCCTGTCATCGTAAAGAGTTCTACGGGATGGCATGTGTTCTCAAGCAGCCAGTTCGCGGAGGAGAAGGATGCCAATGGCAACCGTCCAGGTCCCTACGGACTCTACATTGCCAACAACGCAAAGCATGAGAATAAAATTTGCGAGGTTGTCAACGGACAGGAAGTGCGTCCTTTTGATATCTCTATCACAAAGACCGTGGTGGTGCTTTTCATCGATGCCTTTATCCTCTTGCTGTGTATCCTCTTACCGGCAAGATGGTGCAAGAAGCACAAGGTTGATGACCCTGCTCCAAAAGGATTTACAGGATTGGTTCACATGTTCGTGATGAGTATCTACGATGATGTTGTGAAGCCAACACTGAAGGATGAGGCCGATAAGTATGCGCCCTACCTTCTCACCTGCTTCTTCTTCATCTTTACGGCCAACATCATGGGTATTGTGCCGTTCCCGCCGGGTGGAGGCAACCTCACGGGCAATATCTCCTGCACGTTCTTCCTTGCCCTTTGCACCTACCTTATTACAAACTTCACAGGTACGAAGGCCTATTGGAAGGATATCTTTTGGGGTGATGTTCCGACATGGCTCAAAGTACCTGTACCCTTGATGCCGGTTATAGAGTTCTTCAGCACACTCACGAAGCCATTCGCACTCATGGTCCGACTCTTTGCTAATATGATGGCCGGACATGCCATTGCTTTGAGTTTCGCATGTATTATCTTTGTCATGTTCGGAATTAATGCGGTGCTGGGTACAACGATGACCGTAGTCAGTGTGGCAATGAGTATCTTCATGATGCTTCTTGAAGTGCTGGTCAGCTACATCCAGGCTCTCGTCTTCACAATGCTGAGCGCAGTGTTCATCTCGCTGGCTCATGTGAAGCCAGAGCACAGTGAAAATTGAAATACTATTAAATCAACAAACAATTAAAACTTTAAGATTATGTTATCATTATTCTTAGCAGCAGACGCTGTTGCAAAATTAGGAGCCG
>OMVH01000146.1 GCA_900314365.1 uncultured Prevotella sp.
AATATTTGTAACTTATTAATATTCAATGATGATAATTTGATTCAACAAGAAGATGACGAAGTCAGGAAAAAGGGTGTTAAAAAAGAACGAAATTTGGGTACATCCTATTGAACACCCTATGTCGGAAGTAAATGAAATCCTTACGGGGACTAGTCCTGTGGCTGTCCGCAACCTACGAGGACAGTTTTGTCCCCAAAGGCTATATCCTTCAGTCGCAGATGGCCACAAGTACTAACCCTGCAAAGGGACATATACTTTCAGGACCCGAATCAAAGCTTGTCAATGCGAAGCGTTTGGTCACAATAGTCGACAACAGCCGGGCGGTGAGTAACGAAGATAATCGTATGGTCGTGATCGGAGAGCAGATTTTTCAGCAGTTGCCTCTCCGTATCGGGGTCGAGAGCGCTCGAAGCCTCATCGAAAAGCATGATGCTTCGGTTGCGCAGGAGGGCCCGTGCTATGGCGATGCGCTGTGCCTGCCCCTCGCTGAGCCCACCTCCAGCCTCGGAGCACACCGTACTGAGTCCGTCGGGGAGCTCGCTCACAAAGTCGGCACAGCTCTTATGCAGAGCCTCAAACATCTCTTCGTCGGTAGCATCGAGTTTGCCCAGTCTGAGGTTGTCACGTATGGTACCACTGAGCAGCGTGTTGCCCTGCGGCACGTAGACGAAGTTGCAGCGTGTGCGCGGCGAAAGCTCCACCCGCCTGTTGCCACTGTAAATCTCGGCACGTCCTTCCTGAGGTTTCAGCAAGGCTAACAGAATGCGCACCAGGGTGGTCTTGCCCGCTCCCGTCTCGCCTAAGATGGCAGTGCAGGAGCCTGGAGTGAAATCGAAGTTGAGATGACGCAGCACATAGCCGTCAGCAGTGTCGTAGCCATAGCTGACATCGACCAGCCGCACCCCGCACGGCTGCCGCATCACGATGGGAGAGCCCTGTTCCTCTATCGGGTTCTCCTCGAGCTCCATGAGTCTTTCGGCTGCCGTAAACACTCCCACGAAAGCCGGAACAAGCTTGGTGAGATTGCGCGCCGGACTCTGAATGCGGTTGACAAGCTGCAGGAAAGCCGTCATTCCGCCAAAGGTGAGCGAATGGCTCATCATGCGCACAGCGGCCCAAAGGAAAGCCACAAGATAGCCAAGGGCAAAACCGAAGTTGAGTATCAGATTGGAGAAAACGCTGAACTGCGTCCGTCTGACCACATTGTGGCGCAGTTCGCTCTGTGTGCCCTCCAGTCGGTCCACCATCTCGCCGTCGCTCTCAAGTGTCTTTATGAGCATGCGGTGCTGAATGGTCTCCTGGAGCACGCTCTGCACCTTGGAGTCGCTGTCGCGCACCTTACGAGTCAGACGCCGCATCTGCCGCACATAAATCTTACTGAACCCGATGAAGATGGGAATGATGCCCACAATGACCAGCGAGAGCACCTTGTCCATGGAGAAGAGATAGAAGAAGGCACCTAAGAACATTGCCAATATGCTCAGTGTGTTGGGCAGGGTCTCTGTGAGGAAAGTTACAACGGTATTGACGTCGAACTCAAGCCGGTTGAGTACGTCGCCCGAATGATGTTCCTCCTTGCCATGCCACTCTGAGCGCAGGATGCGGTCGAGCATCTGCTGCTGCATTCGGTTCTGGGCCCGTATGCCCAGGATATTCTTCACCCATATGGAAGCGATGTTCAGTCCGAAGTCGCAAAGGATAAGCGCTCCCATGATGGCAACGGCCCAGAAGATAGACCCACGGGCCGTACCCGAAGCCACATCGATGGCATGCTTCACGGCAGTAACCTGCGAGAGCGAAACCACCACGGTGAGCAGGCCAATCAAAGCGTTGAGCCCGGCCTGCAGACGGTTGCCACGCCAGGAGTGCCACAACCACCGAAGGATGGTGCGCGAGTCGTATCGGGTCTTAGGAACGCGAAGGAGTTCTTTGAGGTGCATGAGAGAAATTGTGAATGAGCCTCAGACTGCTAGTGAATCAGGGCTGACGGTTGTCGGCTCCCCACATCATCTTCTCGCGCAGGTTAGCAAAGTAGCGTTCGCCGGTACGCTTGACGAAGTTGATTTCGTAGGGAGCCTTCCGAATGGTGATTTGGGTGCCTTCGCGAAGTTTCTCGCTGCGACCGTCAATGGCAGCAAGGAAACTGTGCGAACGCGACTCTACGGTCATCGTTATCACTGCCTTGTCGCTGATGACGATGGGACGGATGTTCAGACTGTGAGGAGCCACAGGGGTAAGACAGAGAATGCCCGACTGCGGAACTATGATGGGGCCGCCATTAGAGAGGCTGTAGGCAGTGCTGCCCGTCGGCGTCGACACGATGAGCCCGTCGGCCTGATAAGTGACCAGGAACTCTCCGTCGATACTGGTGCGAATGGATATCATCGCAGCATTGTCGCGTTTGAGTATGGCAATGTCGTTGAGTGCAAAAGGATTTCCCTCCACAGGCTCTCCCTCGGTCTCAATCTTGATGACACTGTGCTTTTCTAACGTGTACTGGTGTGAATAGATGGCATCCAAAGCTCCCTCCACCTCGGAAGGAAGCACGTCGGCTAAAAAGCCCAGCCGCCCCGTATTGACACCAAGAATGGGTGTTCCCTTAGCACCGACACGGCTGGCAGCCCGCAGGAAAGTGCCGTCGCCTCCCATAGAGATAACGAAGTCAACATCGAAGTTATAATCCTCGAAAACACTGGTAGCTCTCACGTCGTAATGCTCCTCATTGGTGAGGAAGTCGTAGAAAGGACGGTCGACATACACCTCTGCATCATGGTTGTAGAGATAGTTCAGCACCCGCGTTACCGCGACCTGCCGCCGGTCCTGGTATTTATTGCCGATTAAGGCAAAACGTAGTTTTTCTGCCATCCCGTTGCTGTTATCTTTAGAAATCTTTGCATTCTCACTGACGATAAGTGCAGGAAATGTTGTATTTTTGCGGATGAATCAGTTGCAAAGATATAATATTTAATTTTAAGAACACTGTTTTTAACTCACAAATTATGCCAAGAGCTTATGAATTCCTTGCCGACGGCTTCGAAGTGACCGAGGCAATGGTGCCCGTGGACATCCTCCACAGGGGCAACGTAGAAGTGAAACTCATCAGTGTTAACGGTTCCGACTGGGTGGCCTCTAACGACGGTATCGCCATCCGCTGCGACATGCGCATTGAGGATGTCACCGACTGGGACGACGTTGACTTACTAATGATACCGGGTGGTTTGCCTGGGGCAACCAACCTGAACAAACACCAGGGAGTGCGCGAAGCCTTCGTGCGCCAGGCTGCTAAAGGTAAGCGAGTGGCCGCTATCTGCGCCGCGCCCATGGTGCTGGGCAGCACAGGCCTCCTCAAGGGACGCCGTGCTACTTGTTTTCCGGGCTTCGAAGAGTTCCTGACCGGTGCCACGCTGACCCACGAGCCTGTGACCGTCGACGGTAATATCACAACAGCCGAGGGACCGGGAGCTGCCTCTAAATATGGTTTCTGCCTTCTTGAACAGCTCACCTCTGAACAGGTGGCCGACGAATGGAAGGAGACGATGCGATTCAAGCATGTCTACGGAAAAGACTTCTAATTCCGACTACGCCATTATCGTGGCAGGCGGAAAAGGCACACGCATGGGTGCCGGCATCCCCAAGCAGTTTCTCTGTGTCGGGGGTGTGCCGGTACTCATGTTGACGCTAAACCGCTTCCATGCCTGCGACGCAAGCCTGCACCTCATTGTGGTTCTGCCGCACGAGCAGCAGAACTACTGGCACAGACTCTGCGCCGAGTATGGTTTCAAGACAGCACACACTGTTGTCGACGGCGGACCGACACGATTCCATTCCTCGCTCAACGGTCTGAAGGCTATCCCCGACTCTGCCGACGGCATCGTAGCCATTCACGACGGGGTACGTCCGTTTGTCTCCAAGGAGACCATCGGCCGGTGTTTTGCAATGGCCAGGGAGGAAGGAGCAGCCATTCCGGTGACACCGGTCACGGAAACACTCCGCGAAGTTTCGTCCACAGGAGAAAGCCACAACGTGCTGCGCAGCGACTACCGCCTGGTGCAGACACCCCAGTGCTTCCGCATCAATCTGGCTCGCACAGCCTTCAGTCAGCCTTACAACGAGCATTTCACCGACGATGCTTCCGTAGTGGAGGCTGCAGGCTACAAGGTGGCTATGGTGGAAGGAAACCGCGAGAACATCAAACTCACAACACCCTTCGACCTCAAAGTAGCTGAGGCCATAAATATATAATAAGGTAAAGATAAAGTATTCCTCGTATGTTCGACATCCTTGGACAGGACATCATGTATCTGCCAGGAGTAGGCCCCAAACGCAAGACCATCCTGGAGCGCGAACTGGGTCTCCACACCTGGGGCGACCTGCTGGAATACTATCCTTACAAATATGTCGACCGCTCACGCATCTACCACATCGACGAACTAACGGGCAACATGCCGTACGTTCAGATACGCGGACGCATTCTCAGTTTTGAGGAGTTTAGCAAAGGTGGACGGCAGAAACGCGTGGTGGCTCACTTCACCGACGGCCACGGTGTGGTGGACTTGGTGTGGTTTCACGGAGCCAAATATGTCTACAAAACCTACGATCTGAAGACAGAATATATCGTCTTCGGCAAGCCTACCGCTTACGGTGGCCGCTATCAGTTCGCCCATCCCGACATCGACAAAGCTTCCGAGCTGCAGCTTTCCGACATGGGTATGCAACCTTACTACATGACCACAGAGCGCATGAAGCAGGCAGGACTACAATCGAGGGCTATCGAAAAACTCACGCGGACACTTGTCGACAAACTCTCGGCCACACCTCTGCCTGAAACCCTTCCATCCTTTATCACCGCGCCACTCCACCTGATGTCGCGCAACGAAGCTTTTGCCGGTGTTCATTATCCTCGCACCATCGTTCAGGTACAGCACGCACAGGAAAGGCTGAAGTTTGAAGAACTATTCTATGTTCAATTGAACATCCTCCGATATGCCAGCGACCACAGACGGAAGTATCGCGGCTGCGTGTTCAGCCATGTGGGGGCACAGTTCAACTACTTCTACCATCATAACCTGCCCTTCCCTTTGACCAACGCCCAGAAAAGGGTGATGCACGAGATACGACACGATATGGGCAGCGGGCGACAGATGAACCGTCTGCTGCAAGGCGACGTGGGGTCGGGCAAGACGCTTGTGGCCTTGATGTCGATGCTCATAGCCATCGACAACGGCTATCAGGCTTGCATCATGGCGCCCACCGAAATCTTAGCCGAACAACACTTGGAGACTATTACTGGCTTTCTCCACGACATGGACATCCGCACCGAACTCCTTACGGGTACCGTGAAGGGGAAGAAGCGCAAGGAAGTACTTGAGGGTCTGGCTTCGGGGAGCGTCAGCATCCTCGTAGGCACCCACGCCGTGATTGAGGACAACGTGCAGTTCGCACGCCTCGGCATGGCTGTCATCGACGAACAGCACCGTTTCGGAGTGGCACAACGCGCACGCCTCTGGGCCAAGAGCACCAATCCGCCCCATATCCTGGTCATGACAGCCACGCCCATACCACGGACACTGGCAATGACCATCTACGGTGACCTCGACGTCAGTGTTATTGATGAATTGCCACCAGGCCGAAAGCCTGTGCACACCATCCACCGCTACGACAACCAAATGTCAATGGTCTTCAAGGGTATGCGCCGTGAAATCAATGCCGGCAGACAGGTATACGTCGTCTTTCCTCTCATAAAGGAGAGTGAGAAGAGCGACCTTAAAAACCTTGAGGAGGGCTTTGCTCACTTGTGCGAAGTATTTCCGGAATACCGGCTCAGCAAAGTGCACGGACTCATGAAGCCCAAGGAAAAAGACGAGGAGATGAAGAAATTCGTCAGCGGAGAGACCCAGATTCTCGTTGCAACAACAGTTATCGAGGTGGGAGTCAACGTTCCCAATGCCTCGGTGATGGTCATCATGGACGCACAGCGCTTCGGACTTTCACAGCTTCACCAACTTCGTGGCCGCGTGGGACGTGGAGCCGACCAAAGCTACTGCATACTTGTCACTAACTACAAACTCTCCGAGGAGACACGGCGGCGCATTGACATCATGACCGAGACCAACGACGGATTCCGCATAGCTGAGGCCGACCTCAAGCTTCGCGGCCCCGGCGATCTGGAAGGAACACAGCAAAGCGGCATCGCCTTCGACCTGAAAATCGCTGACATCGCCCGCGACGGCCAGCTCGTGGAATTGGCACGCCGTGAGGCGCAGAAAATCATTGATGCCGACCCACAATGTAACAGTGCACAGTATGAGATGTTGTGGAATCGTTTAAAAGAATTAAGGAAAACGAACGTCAATTGGGGCGCTATCAGTTGACCTATGTCATGTTACAAGGGCGCATCCACAAACGCACAGCCATCAACATGACTTTATTTCAACAGTGTTAAAACACACATAAAATCAGTTAAAAGCACAACAACTTCGAAATCTTTTTGTTATCTTTGTAGCGTCTTGTGACAAATCACCACTCTTTTATGTCGTTTTGGTGATTGTGCTTTTGGAATAGAACACCTATTTTAGAAGACCTACAAACTAACATTGCATATGAATTTAAAGTACATTATACGAACATTTGTCCTATCAGCCGCACTGTTGACAGTATCACAGAACATCAGCGCACAAGACTTGCTAGCGCGCCAAGCCCCTATCGACAGGAAAATGAAGGCTGTAGATACCCTTGCACTCCAAAACATCATTGAGCGGGAAAACAGCGAATCCCCAGCCGCTGCCCTTTACGACGGATGGGACAACCGCTACGCACACAAAGAAACAGCCTTGCCAGACTCCTTCAAAATCAATCTCCGCCATTTCTGCATGCCCACACCCAGCAGGGTAATAACAAGCAATTTCGGCTATCGCTGGGGCAGCCGTCACAAAGGACTGGACATCAAAGTATATATTGGCGACACTATCCGGGCCGCATTCAACGGCAAAGTTCGCATTGTACGCTACGAAGGCGGCGGCTATGGCAATTATGTTGTAATACGTCATAACAACGGCCTTGAAACTATCTATGGTCATCTTTCAAAGCAACTTGTCGAAGAAAACCAAGTAGTAAGGGCAGGACAGCCCATCGGTCTTGGAGGCAACACGGGACGAAGCACGGGCTCCCACCTGCACTTCGAGACGCGTCTCTGCGGTGTTGCACTCAATCCGGCTTTGCTGTTCGACTTCCGTGAGCAGGATGTCACCGGCGACTACTACGTATTCCGTAAGAGTAGCTACGAGCGAGAATCGGCCGAAGCTACGCGCGAACGCGGAAAGATGGGCTCAGGCTCCTACAGTGCTGAAAGCGTGAGGGGCTCTGTAGCAAGCTCAGGCAGCCACGAAGGCTCCATGCAGCAAGAGGCTCTCTACCACAAGG
>OMVH01000012.1 GCA_900314365.1 uncultured Prevotella sp.
CCAAGGACACATGGATTTTCAGTCCATTGCTCTACCACCTGAGCTAAGGCACCTCTTTGTTTTGCGGTTGCAAAGGTAAGGAATAATTTTCAATTCCCCGAACGGTCATCACACGAATTGCTTTGGATTAATATTTATTAACAAGCCGAAGCCCCTCAATGAAACATCTCGAGCCGTATTCCTCTTATGCCGACGGCTCTGGCTTCATCTTGAGCCACGACCCGCGGAACAGTCGTACGAGGAAGATGGAACCACGGAATGTGAGCTCTGCAGCCATAGCAAACCACACTCCTTTGAGTCCAAACCGCGGAGCGAGATAGGCCGACAGGGTGAGTCTGATACCCCACATAGAGCCGATACTCATCACGGCAGGCATCAGTGTGTCGCCTGCACCCACACACACCTGGTAGGTGACAATAGCCGCAGAGAAAAAGGGTTCGGCGAAAGCTTCTATGCGCAGCACCGAGGCACCTAAGGTGCGAATTTCCTCAACCGGCGAAAGCATGCTTATCATTTCCGGAGCAAAGACCCACATCAAAGCGCCCATAGCGGCCATGACAGCCATTCCCAGTCCAACAGTCATATAGGCGAAATTGCGACAGAGATTCTTCCTGCCGGCTCCGAAAGTCTGTCCCACGAGGATGGAAGCGGCATCGCCGATACCGTAACCCGGCATATAGCAAAGGCTTTCGGCAGTTACAGCAAGTGTATTGGCCGCGATAGCCACATTGCCTAAAGGAGCAACGATGCGCGTGTTCACAATTTGTGCCCCATTCATCAGAGCATATTGCAGTGCCATGGGAGCGCTTATCTGTACGGCACGCTTAATATGATTCCAGTCCCACGACAGTTTCTCCCGGTGCTTGGTCCACGAGAGAATGCTGTTGCTGAAAATAGCTCTGTAAGCGAGCATGAGGGAGGTGACAATGAAGGCCACTGTGGTACCCAATGCAGCTCCTGCGACACCGAGACCGGCTCCGGGCATGGTGAAGCTGAGACCTAAAAGACTGATAGGGCGTGTGGGGAAGATGAAGAGAAAATTGAAAACTACGTCGAGCACGCAGGTGAAGACGGCCAGAAAACTCGGACCCTTGACATCGCCACTGGCTTTGAGCATCGACGACGAGAGATTCTCTATCATGAAGAAAGGAGCAGCCAGACCGTAGATGAAGAAATAGACCGATGCTGGTCTGAGCACCTCTTGGCTTCCATGCATCCACCGCGGCAAAGGCCACGCCACACAACAGGCCAACAGCATCAGGACCAGTGAGAAGACTAAGCAGAAGGCATAGCCCTCTTTCATTACCTGACGGGCGCGAGCGAACTCCTTTGCTCCGATGAAGTGGGCGGCCTGGACGGAGAATCCTAATGAGGCAGCGGCTGTAAGCGAGCCAAAGAGCCAACCGGCGGGCTCCACCAGACCTATGGATGCCGTAGCAGCAGCACCGAGTGAGCCCACCATGGAGGCGTCGATATAGAACATCAGCACACTGGTGATCTGGGCGAGAATGGAGGGGATACTGAGTGAGACAATAAGCTGAAGCTTGTCGCTTCTTGTAAGCTCTCCACCCTCACGGATGCGGGCCAGCAGTAAATCGCTTTTCTTCATCGTGTCTTATTTAGATTGCAAAGTTACTGCTTTTTTCATCCAAATCGCCTTTAGGACTGCTTTTTTCACGACCCGCATTTCAGATTATCTCAAGACTTTCTCTTTCCCTACGATGTAGATGCCTCTTTGCAGTGCTTCGTTATCTTCAGCTACAAGCTGTCCGCTGAGGTTGTAAACGGGGTTCTTTTCTTCATTTGCAAAACGGACATGCTTGACTCCTGAAGTAGTCCGGGCAAGTGTATAGGCATAGAAAATACCTCCCACCTTGGTGCCAGTAGGACTCGACAGATGGATGGTGACCATATTGTTGTTGGTTGCAGGCAGGGGATAGCAGCGGAAGAAGTTCCTTCCGGGAAGGTTGTGCAAAAGTCGCTGCGATCCGAGCTTTGTAGCGCCGGCATAGATGTCGAATTCACGCAGGTCGGATTCATCACCCCAGAAGAGCAGCATGAGATAGTTCTCGGCACCCGGCGTACACTTCATGTCGAAACGGAGTCCCTCTGTTCCTCTTCCGTCACCCCAGTAGCGGTTGCGCGCTGAACCAGTGTCGCCGTTGCTCATCCAGTTGTGACTTGTGAGAAAGGTTCCCTCTGGCAGGAACCAGTCAACGACGGATGCTCCTTGTGGGGCCTCGGCCTGCACTGTCCAGCTGCAGTCACTTGACAACAGTCATCATGGGTAAGCAAGTAAAGTCCTTGGGAATGGATGCTTTCTACGGTTGTGGACAGCTTGCTAGTATCAATATTCCTGAAGGCTTGACATCTCTGCCGCAAGAAGTTTTCGAAGATTGTTCCTCACTGAAAGAGGTAAAGCTGCCTTACACGGTTACAGTAATCGAGCAAGAAGCTTTCAGAATTTGTTATAACTCTGAGTAATCTGATTATTCTGAATATTCTGAGTACTCTGATTACTCAGAATATTCAGATTACTCAGAATTGATCCTAATTGGGCACTGTTCACAATACCGCTTCCTGCCGCTTTCTGTATTCGCTAGGAGTCATCCCGCACACATTCTTGAAGGCACGCACAAAGTTGGGATAAACATCGAAGCCGCACTGGTCGGCCACCTCCGCAAAGCTTATCTTCCGGTCCTCGTCCAATAGCTTCATGGCTTTCTTAATCTTTACACGCTGTATGTAAGCCACAGGAGTCTGTCCCGTTACAGCTACCATCTTGCGGTAGAACTGGCTGTTGCTCATACACATCATTGAGGCCACGAGCGATACTCCAGTAGCCTTGTTGCTGTTGAGTTGCGTGTAGACGATGTCGGTAACCTTAGTGAGGAAACGCACTTCTGCGTCGGTTAGAGGGGTGCCTTCGTTGTCATTCTCCTTGTCTTTGTTCATACCACTGGCGAATTTCTTGCGAAGCATCCGCCGGCTGTCAAGGAGTTTGGCCACTCTGATGCGCAGCTCCTCCGCATTGAAAGGCTTTATAAGATAGGCATCAGCTCCCGCCTCCAAGCCTTTGATGCGTTCCTCTTCCGAGTTCTTCGCCGTCACGACAATGATGGGAATGTGGTTGATGATGTCGTTGGCCCGCACTTGCCGGCATACTTCCAGCCCATCCATCTCCGGCATCATCAAGTCGGTGATAATAAGGTCGGGCACAAGTTGCTGTGCCTTTTCCAATCCCTCACGTCCGTTTGTAGCGTATGTAATGGCATAGTGCTCCCTCGAAGATAGTTGCGAGCCCATGTAGGCAGCCACGTCCAGGTTATCCTCTATGATAAGAATTCGACAGTCGTTGTCGTTGCCTTCCTTGTCCTCCAGTTTCTCATTGGTTTGTGGAAGGGTGGGAGAGGACGTAGCATCAGCATCAACCTTCTGCCTGACATTGTTGTGAATAGGCAGACTGATGTGGAAAATCGTCCCTTTGCCTGGTGTACTTTCCACGCTGATGGAGCCTTTGAGTGAGTCGATGATTTGCTTTACGAGAGCCAGGCCAATCCCCGTGCCTATATTGTGGGTGTCGGTTTCAGCCTGAAAGAATGGCTCGAAGATATGAGAAAGAGTGTACTTGTCCATCCCCCTTCCTGTATCGGAAACGTCAAGCAAAAGCCGGTCACCTTCGCGCCACATGGCTGCTCCCACTCTTCCGGAAGGAGGCGTGAACTTGAGCGAATTGGACAGCAGATTGTTCATTATCTTATTCATGTAGTCGGGGACAAAATCCATTACTACGGCTTCACGGGGAATGAAGTGCAGGACGATGTTCCGGCTGTTGGCATAGTCACGGTAGCTCTCAATTATCATCGTGATGTAGGCCGTGATATTTCCGTTGCGCCAGTGTGCGTTTCCTACTGTCGACTTCACCTTCGAGATGTCAAGGAGCTGGTTGATGAGTGTGAGCAGATTGTTGCCTTGTCGTCCGAT
>OMVH01000147.1 GCA_900314365.1 uncultured Prevotella sp.
CTCGAGGTACTTCGACGAGGCCCTCGAGGTCCGATCTCGAGCGAAAAGCACTCAAAAAACAGTCTCAGAAGGCTCTGATTTTCTCTATTTCGAGATTTTCATTTGTAAAGGATTCGGTTAGCGTTAGCATTATTTAACGCCCGTTTTTCCGTATCAAAAATCAAAGTTTTCCATTGCACACTCTCTTTATTTGGAGATCTCTTGCCTCGGTAAAATCGGTATCCATCAGCGAGACACCACCACTCAGAAAGAGAATAAGCGGTTGCGGAACTTGAATCACTTAACCATGGATGTCAAAGCACTTCTGACACCTTGCAAACCCGACATATAGGCCTTTGCTGATCCAAAGCGTAGGAACATATCAAGACGAACGGGCACATGATTGGAGTCATCAGAGATAAAGAAGTCCACGATGCGTTTGTATTTTCCGTCTTCCTTCTCCATATAGCTCACCTGCAGCGTACGATAGCTATGACCATTGTCGGCCTTGATAATCTTCTTACCGTTGTATTTCAGCATAGCGTCTTCCTTGGAATCACCATCTACGATACTGAAGTTCACGGTGTATCCTTTCTTCCAGTTCGATGGATTGAACGACCGGGCTCGCAGGAAGATGTTGAGCATGTCGAAGACACACTCGCTGTAGGTGTGCTGTTGCCACTTGCTTTCGCCTTTGTGATTAATCTGATGCTGGCGTACATGGCAACGACCTTCTGGATAAGAGTAGAACACTTCGTCAGTGTAATATCTGTCGCCCTCATGTGCTCCCTTATGATAGTAGAGCGGGGCCAGATCAAGGGTAGAGTAGCAGAGCAGCGTGTCGCGGAGCACGAAGAAGCGGTCAGCCTTTGAATTACCTCTTGTGATAAGTGAACTGCGGTAGGCCTGCTTGCCATTGTAATGACTTTGGACGGTGTTCATGCTTGCCGTACCCACCTTTATCCATACAAACTTCCAGTTGAAATAGAGGTTATAGGAAAGATATTCTCCCGACTTGAAGGCTGTATTGCGGAAATTGCACTGCGCCTTCGCCGATGCACCCATAAGGCACATCAAAAACAGTATCAATATTTTTCTCATAGTTGTTATCTTGTCGTAAGTCATTTAGAGATAAGACGACTCCGACGTTTATTTTGTTACGCCGGGGATATACTGTAAGCCTTTTTGTTTGGCCCGTTGTTCATTGCGGTTGTTCACCGTCTTTTCCTTGTCAGGCCGCTGCTTGGTTATCTTCATTGGCTTCTGCCTGTAGAGCGGCAACCGGAGAGGATCCCAACTGAGAGTGATATCCCATTTCTTTTTGCATTCTATGACGTCAGGATAATAGTACACAGGTTCAGGCTGTCGGTCGTCCTTATAGTTGCCCGTATCCCAGACACCGTTGTTATTCTCGTCAACAAAGAGCCGCATATAGTATTTGCTTGCGTCGAGAAAGAAGAATTCGGCCTGACCCTTAGTAGTCTTCGTCTGCTTGATAACTTTGTCCTGGTCGCTGAGCAATTGCACTATTAAGGGTTTTCCGTTGAATCCGTTGATAGTCATGAGAAGCGTACCATAATCATCATTGTCGCCCGTCTTGAAACCTCTCTTGATGGGTGAGTTTACCAGACCATAGAGGTCGGTGAACGCCATAGAGTCTATTTCGAGACTGTATTCGCGTGAAGGGCGCCACTCTGCTACGAGTTCGTATTCACGATAGTTCTTCCATTCACTTTCAGGCACGGAGTCCGGTACATTGAGATGTTTCCTGTAACGGATGAGGAAACGCGACGGATACCAGATGGAATCGTTGAGTGAATAATAGAGATGTATCTTGGAAGTGTCTATTTTCGTAACGGGCGTTGTGAACGTAATGGGGATGTTCGTGTCGGGAGTCATGATGTCGCGGCCTCCGAATTGCGGAACCAGTGGGGTAGGGGGCATGATGGAGTCATAAGCTTCGCCCTTCTTCATAGCCTTCTGCTGTTTTTTCTTCCACTGCGCATAATCCTTCTGCTGCTGTTTAAGCCGTCGAGCGTAGGGGTCTTTGGAGAGGAGCAGGAGAGTATCGGTGGTCTGACGCAACTTGCCAAGACTGTCGGTCATCATGTAGGAAAGCTCTATGTTGAGCGAGTCCTGGTTCACCAGGGCTGTATCGCGAAGCCAGTAGGTGAGAGTATCGGCATGAAGGGTTTTCTCCATCAGAAAAGCATTGTCGGCATTGAAGTTGAGTCCTTTGATGACCGGCAGTTCACTTCCTCCATAGCTGAAGAAGAGTCTGAAGAAATTAGCCTGTTGTCTCTCCGACTTTATAAAGTAGCGATCGGTGTTCTCCTCCGTAAAAGCCCGAAGCACTATGTCGTCGGGCAGAAAGTGAGTGTAGTTCACTTGCTTGATGTCCTTGATGTGAAGACTGTCTTTCCAAATGGTATCCTGACGGATGTCGGGCTTGCAAGTGGGACTGATATTCTGGTCAGAGAAAGCTATCTTCTCGCTCTTCTGCGAGAAGGAATAGTTGCCGTCGACATCCTGCAGAGCCACGATGTGATAGTTTCCCGGTGCTACTCCCTTGATGATAAAGTGGCCCCGGCTGTCGGTGCGCGAAACTCTGAGCAGGGGTTTCTTGTTGAAGGCATCTCTTGACAGGTCATCATAGAGTCCCACTAAGATTCCCTTCACAGGCTCCATGTCCTGGGCTTCCTGCACGTAACCGCTAACCTGAAGCGTGTCAATCTGCTTTCCGGTAGAGAAAGAGTAGGTGTAGTTGCCCAAGGGATTGCCCTCATTATTATCGCTGATGGCATCACTGAAGTCGATGGTATAGGTAGTGTTAGGCTTCAGTGAGTCAGCCAGTTCCACTACGATACGCTTACCCTTGGCTGCTATCTCGGGCTGCTCGAGCTGAGGGGGCGAGACTACAACCTTCTCACTGGGATTGTCAATCTTGATGAATTCGTTGAAGTTGATATATATCTTCTTAGCCTTCACGTCAACACTCTGGTCGGCTGGTGAGGCACTTGTCACATGGGGTGGAGTCTCATCGTACCATCCACCATCGGGCTGACCCATACGGGCACAGCCTGCCATGAGGATGGAGAGGCACAGGAACGGAAATAATGTTTCCATTCGACGCCACTTTCTTTTCAATAAGGCCTTGTCCATATTATTTGTTGTTGACTGTCCTTGACCGATGCCAAAGTGCGCTCAATCTAAAGGATGGCTGTTGAGTTCGAGAAGTTCTTCTATGTTCTTTCTGCTGTTGGAGAGTCGAGGCACCTTGTGTTGTCCTCCAAGCTTTCCCTTCAGTTTGAGCCATTCGTTGAAAAGTCCCCGACGGGCTTTCACCACTTCGAGATGTTGCAGTGTGACGTTGTGGAAGCGCTTGGCTTCGTAGTCGCTGTTGAGCTCCTGAAGCCTGGTGTCAAGAATGGATGCGAATTCGTTGAGGTCGGCAGGTTCCTTAGAGAACTCTATGAGCCACTGATGACGGCATTTGGCATTGGAATCCATATAGACCGGTGCAGCAGTGTATTCGAGTACCTCGGCACCCGTCTTCTCACAGGCGTAGGCAAGTCCTTTCTCGGCATTGTCCATGATGAGTTCTTCACCGAAGGCATTGATGAAATACTTTGTCCTTCCTGTGATAATGAATTTATAAGGGTCCTTGCTGGTTAAACTGACAGTATCGCCTATCATATAACGCCAGAGTCCACACGAGGTGGAGATGAGCATGGCATAA
>OMVH01000148.1 GCA_900314365.1 uncultured Prevotella sp.
TTCTGAAATTTGAGCATAAAAAAAAGGGACTTCTTAGTGAAGTCTCTTTTTCTGCCCTTTAGAGATGCCCGATGTCATAGCATCCTCAGTCTCATACTTGGGAAGATGTTTCCCAGTCTTGCTCTTTTTGGGCTTTTTGTTTCCTGCAGCTCCCATAATCTTGTAAATTTACTTTTATCAGATATGACTGTGTCAAAATCCGTCCTTTTCCCTTTTGTGGAGATTACTCCGTCGGATTGACGCTGCAAAAGTAGCGCATGAATGATTACGTTGAAACGTCTGTTAGTATTTATTATACGTTTTGTACCTTTTTTACTTTTGACGTTGCGGAGTCGGTCAGTCTTTCTGAAGGTCGCGCAGTCGTTTCCGCAGTTTGCGCAATGCTTGTTTACGAATTTGCCTTACTCGCTCGCGCTTCAGTCCCATCACCTGTGCTGTCTCGGCATAGGTCTTGCGGTCGCCCAAGATGCCCGATGTGGCCTCTATGATAGCCCTTTCGCGTGAAGGTAGTGTTGCCAAGGCTGCTGATATTTCGTCGCGGGTGGCCCTGCTGAGCACATCCTCGTCGGGAGTCTTGGCATTGGGGTCGCTGAGGATATGGAGCAAGCTTACGTTGGGATTGCTGCTCAGCGGACTGTCCACAGAGTAAGCCTTGCTGCTACGGCTGTCGGCCGGGTCGTCGACCTCATGGGGCAGCCGATAGATGCCAGCTTGTTCGTTGATGGCGTTCTCGATGCTGCGACGTATGAACCAGACGGCATACTCCACGAAGCGAAGGCCCTTGGAAGCATCGAAGCGCTGGGCAGCCTTGATGAGCCCTATGTTGCCCTCGCTGATGAGATCGGTCATACCGAGCCCACGCCCTTGGTATTGCTTGGCTATATGCACCACGAATCTCAGGTTTGCCTCCGTGAGTCGGTTCAACGCCTTCTGGCTGCCTTGCTTGATTTCTATCGATAGTTTTTTCTCCTCTTCGGGTGTAAGCAGACTGCTTTGACCTATCTCCTGCAGATAGGTGTCGAGTGAGCGGCTCTCTTGTTCGGGAAGTGGTCTCCCGGTCTTCAGTTCTTTCATGTAGTTTCTCCTTTTAACGTAGGTCTTGCTTCGGTCTCAGATGAGTCCTCTCTGTTTGAACTCCTCGTAGAGAGGCAGAGCCAGCACCTTGGCATCGGGATGGGGTGCTCCCGTGGTGCCGAGAGCTCTGAGGTCGAAGAAATGTTTCCAGTCGCTGACAAAAGCTGTGTGTACGAGTTCCGTGTTGATGTCGAGAGGCAGCACCACGCGCGCTTCCTGAGGCTTCCGGCCGTGACTGATGAGCGTCATGTAAGCCAGTTCGGCTGCTAAGTTGCCAAAGAGCCAGCAGTCGATGTCGGTCCACTCTGTGGTGCCATTGCCCTGAGCGATGTCGCGGCAGAGCGCCACGAGCTTTTCGCGATGAGTGTCAGGCTGCTCGTTAGCCATTGCAGCCTTCACCCAGACAGGCTCGTTGACCGTTACTTCGCCTCCGAACTTGTCCTTGCTGTAGTTGCAGTAGCGGGTGCTCTGCTCGGCCATGGAGTTGGCGCGGTGGCGGTTGAACTCCCGGGAGATGGCCACCTGTGTGGTGAAGTGCACGGTGACGCGGCGCTCATGGAACGAGGTAGGTTCGCAGAGAGTGTCAAGGTCGGAAGTCCATCCGTTTTCCACTATCACCCTTAGATTTGTGCTCACGTAGAGCAGTCCGTCGTTCTCGGTGCAGTGAGTGAAGCGGTTATGACGATACTTCTCCAGGTCGCCGCCGGCAGTGCCCTGCAGGTAGACGGTGGCATGTTCGAGCATGGCCGTGTGCTGCGATTCCATCATGCGTCTGACGAAGGGCTCGGCCGAACTGTCAGTGCGGTGGTTCTCGCTCTTGTAGCACACTCTTCCGGCACGTTCCACTTGGCGGAAGATGCCTTGTAGGCCCGGTTCCTGGGGCCATATTTCAAATGTGGGTTGCTGTATGTTCATGTTGTTTGGTCATTTCAAGTGTTTCTTCAATCCTTTGGCCATCAGCCGGTAGCCTTTCTCGTTAGGGTGTGTGCCGTCGCGCAGATAGAGCGACCAGTCGGGCTCATTGCTGTCTTTCTTCGTCAGCATGGGTCTGAGGTCCACGAGCTCCATGCCTTCAACCTGCGGGAACTGTGCGCGCAGAGTGGCGTTGGTCTTGTCTACGAGTTTCATGTAGGAGCGGCTCGGGATAATCTCTATCACGTGGATCTTGGCTTGCGGCTGTCGGTTGTGGATGAGCTGTGCGAGCCTGATGATTCCTGCGGCCACGTCGTCGGGCTTGTCGCGGTTGCTCAGATTGTTGATGCCAATCATCAGACAGATGTGGCGTGGCTTGCACCCTTCGAGTTCGCCGTGGAAGATTCGCCAATAGACATTCTCTATGCGGTCCCAGCCAAATCCCATGTTGACGACTCGTCTGTGCCCGAAGAAGTCCTGCCAGCATTTGCCTCCGTTGTTGACACTCTTGGGCTGTCCGCCCCAGAAATGGGTGATGGAGTTGCCTATCATCAGTATCTCGGGATTGGTCTCATGATTGAGTTTCAGGATGGCGTTGTGCCGTTCGAACTGGTTGTAGATTTTGTCGCGGAAGTTGAAGACCGGGCGGAAGCGTTTGTCGGCAGCGTCCTCGGGGAGCATCTCCCGGAGCTTGCGTTCGTAGGCGTCGGCATACTGCCTGTTGCCAATGTCGTTGGGATGCGTGCCTTCAATCATGGCGTCCTCGGTGAGACCGATTTCTGCGCTGGGTAGATAGAAGACGTTCTTCACGCCTTCGGCCTTCAGCTGCTCGTAGGCCTTGCGCAGCAGGGCATCGCCCTTGCGGTAGAGATTGTAGGTGGCGCGGCTGAAGATGCTGTCGGGCTGGTTACAGCTCTCCACGAGCAGAATGGGAGCATCGCTCTTCTGGCGGAGGATGTGAACGCCGTTGACGGCACGTTCCGTCACGTCGGTCAGAAAGAAGCTGTTGGGCATAGGGTCGATGATGTAAGCCCGGGCATCGATTTCGGCCAGAGTCTTGAACATTCCGGGCTCCATTCTTGCACTGCCCGAGAAACCTAAGTTGATGATGGGGTAGCCGGTCTCGCGGCTCACGATGTTCGTTATCATCAGTCCGGGCCGTGAGGGTGAGGCCCCGTGGACGATGGATGTACCATAGACAACAATGGGACGTTCGGCCGACTGCGGTACAAAGGTGAAGAGAGCGTCTTTGTCGACGCCTATCTCGAGATTCTTCACTTCGTTGTAGGGTGGCAGATAGAGCTCAAAGAACAGGCGGTGGCCGTAGGCTGTGTTGTTGGAGAGTGGCTTATAGCTGATGGTCACTGTGTCGCCACGCATTTTCCAACCCATGTGGTTGCCTATCCAGTGTGTGTTGCCGTTAGGGTCAGTGGCATAGAGGTCGACCCCGGAGTGGTTGAGCCACGCCATGTTGAGGTGGTTGCCTTTTCCTGCTAACACATAGCGCACGCTGATGTGGTTGGTGCTGCTCAGAAATTTCACGCTCAAGCCGGCACTGAACCGTGAGTTGTTCCACACAGCCTTTGTCACCTGACCTTTGAGCCGTTCGGGCAGACGGTGGTAAGTCTTGCCGATTTCTTTGTTCCAGGCCCGTCCGCAGAGGGAAGGCTCGTCGCCGTCCATGGGATTGTACCACTGAGTCTG
This sequence comes from uncultured Prevotella sp., assembly GCA_900314365.1. Taxonomy (GTDB): domain Bacteria; phylum Bacteroidota; class Bacteroidia; order Bacteroidales; family Bacteroidaceae; genus Prevotella. The sequence goes on from OMVH01000148.1 coordinate 3,691, forward strand.
TGCCTGCACCGGTATGAGCGCGGTGAGGAGAAGGATGATGAGTAGTTGTCTTTTTTTCATAGTTTATGAAGTGTAAGGTTTATTCAAAGTAGAAACTGAGGACTATCATCTTTGTGTGTCCTTTGTTCACCGACTGGGTGAAAGGGAGCATACTCTTGTCCTTCAAGTCCTTGGCATGGCTTGCATTGTAGCTGTCAGAAAGACTGTAAAGGAACTTCAGCTCGGGGCGGAGCTTGAAGAACTCAAGATAGAAGTCACATCCAGCCCCAATTTCGAAGTATAGGTCTGACTTTTTGAGCTCTATGTAGTCGTCGCGGTGACGGCTCAGGTTCAGCATGGGGTTAAGTCCCACCATGAGATAAGGACGGTGGTTGCCGTTGCGTGGTCCGGCAAAGATGAGGTCGAAGGCCGATGAGAGGTAGACCGTCTTCAAATCTTGCCGTTGCTCCGTGGGGTTGCCTTCATTGTCGCGATGGCTGAAATCGCGGAAGGTGAGATGTCGGTTCCCGAAGTAGATGGCAGGAGCGATGCGGAACTGAAAGTTCTCGTTGAGCCGTGCCTCGGCAAGGACTCCCACGTTGAGCCCCGGGTCCCAACGGTCCTCGTCGGCAGTGACCAGTGACTCGTAGGTGGTGCCATCGTCGGCGGTCATAGTCTGCCTGCCCACATTGGTCATCTCTATGTCCTGGAGATGGGTGCCAATAACGATTCCAAAATGGAGGGGGCGCAAGTCGGTGTAAGGACGGTTCTGCACCGTGCGGTCCATCTGGGCCTGCGCGGAGAGGAACGTCCCCATAAAAAGGAGCAGCGTCAGTAAATACTTCATACTACTTTAATAACGCCTCAGTGATGTTTATATTGCAATACTGCTTAAAGAGAAAAGTATAAATAAATTAAAATCTTTTCCCCATTTGTAGGTATTCACAAGATAAATATTACCTTTGCAAAGTACAAAAGTAGGTATCATCCAAATAAGAGTACAATAACATTATTAATAATAAATTAATTCAGACACATTATGGCTTACGTAATTGGTGACGACTGCATCGCATGCGGTACATGTATTGACGAGTGCCCCTCCGGCGCAATTTCTGCCGGTGACACCAAGTATTCTATCAACCCGGACCTCTGCACAGAGTGCGGAACTTGCGCAAGTGTTTGTCCTAACGAGGCTATCAGCCTTCCCGAATAGTAATATTTGGTAACGGGTATTCCGTTCGTGAATGCCTCCTGCCCTCTGTTGCGGTTTTGATAAGCCGGCAGGGTAGGAGGCATTCTTTTTTGTTTTAAGGGCATGGCCGTTTTTTGTCCATACTGTTGGCTGAAGGTACCAGGAGTCAGCTGTTGCGTGCTTTCTCAAGGGTTCGCATGGCGACTATCGTCATCTGAATCCATTTTTCCATGGTCGAATAGTCGGCAGAATCTACAGCCGCGGCTATCTCTTTCATCTCGGCACACAGTCGGTGAGGCCATGCCGGTTCCTCCCATTGTTTCCATTCTCCCTCAATACACGATTCCATATTACCCATGCGGCTCACAGAGTCGTTGACCCTTATCCAGCCCTTGTCGCCTTCAATGAGTCCGAAACAGGGGCCGTCGGTATCTTTGGCTCCCATGCATACGGCCTGCATGGTGGGGTAGGAAAGCAGCAGTACTCCCGACGTATCCACACCGTTAAAGCCACGGTTGGGAAGGTAGACCGTGTCGTCGGGTTCTCCGAAGAGTCCTGTGACGAAGTCAAGGTTGTAGACGTTGATGTCAGTAAGTGCACCTCCGCCGAGAGCGGGGTCAAAGGCCGGTGCCACATCGTGAGCCAAATAGCGGTCGTAGCGTGAGGAGCGCTGACTGTAGTTGCAGTTCACCAATGAGATGGTGCCTAACAGAGGCAGCAGCTCACGAAGCTTGGCGAAGAGTGTGAAATGCCAGGTGGTGACAGCTTCGAAAAGCATCAGATGACGTTCGTGGGCCAGTTGCACCAGTCGCCCGGCTTCTGCTGCAGACGTGCAGAAAGGCTTTTCCACAATGACGTTTTTCCCTGCCATGAGAGCTCGTCGGGCGTAGTCGAAGTGGGCATTGTTAGTGAGGCCAAGATAGACGGTTGGGGGCATACCGGGCTTGAGCAGATGTTCGAAGTCGTCAGTTACGTCGTTGATACCATACTGAGCAGCCAATGATTCAGCTTTTGCGCGCGATCTGCTGCTGTGATAGAAGAGTGCTTTCACAGTCACTGTATGTACAGCGCCCAAAGCTTGCAGCATCTCCGTGACGATTTTGCCGGTTCCGGCGATACTTAGTTCCATAGTGATTTCCTTTTGTATTACCTTATATATATAGTCCTGTTCCGATGGCGGTTGCTTACTCCGGCTGGTCATTGCTCATAGCTTTTCCGATCGAGCTTGCCATTGAACGTTCGTCTGATGCTGTCAACCTGCTCGTAGACTCGGGGCACCTTGTAGGGAGCAAGGCGACTGGCAAGATGGCGGGCCAAGGCTCTGCTGTCGGTATGGCTACCATTCTTCACACTGTAGAGTAGGCGCAGGCATCGGCCAAAGATGGGCGAGTCGATACCCAGGCAAATGCAGTCGGCAATGCCTTCGAAGTCCATGACGGCTTCTTCCACTTCAGTGGGAGCCACTTTGTAGCCTCCCAAGTTGATGGTGTCACCCGCACGACCTTCCAGGCGCAGCCTTCCTTTTTCGTCGATACGTCCCAGGTCCGACGTCACAATCCATCCGTCGTGCATCACTTCCCGCGTGAGCTTCTCGTCACCTATGTAGCCCGTCATGAGTGTCTCACCGGCGCAGGCTACATGTCCCTCGTCGGTGATGCGCAGTTGAGACCGGCTCATCGGCTGTCCCAGACAACCCGGCAGTGGCTCGCCCTCATTGAAATTGAAGGTTGCAATAATACCTGTTTCTGTAGAAGCATAGGTGTTGTAGAGTCGTGTCTCGGGGAGCAGTCGGCAGAGAGCCTCCATGTCGGCACCGCTCAGCGGAGCAGCTCCGGTTTCAATGAAATCGATGCAGGGAGCCAGGGCTGCCAGACGTGCACTGCCAAACTGAAGAAGCATTCGGATGCTGGCCGGAACAAGGAAGGTGGCTGCCCGCCGCCTATCGGAACTGAGCGCGTCGAAGAAAGCACCCATGTCGGTCATGCCCGGAAGGATGACAACGGTGGCCCCTGCCAAGAGCACAGGGTAGAGTTTCGAAAGACTGCCTATGTGGCTCAACGGTCCGTTTACAACGAAGATCGTATCTTCACGGAATCCCTGTGCTTCCATGAGATTAGAAGCGTCGGCCATGATGGCTCTGTGGCTCACCATCACTCCCTTCCGTTGGCCAGTGGTACCGGTTGTGAAAAGAACGTCGGCTGTCCCTGGAGGAATGTCGGCATGGCTGCATAAGGCCCGCAACTCTTCCTCTGTAGCTTCAGGAGTCCCGTCCTCTATGGGCACGCTTACGCACGAGGCAGCGTGAGCTCCCAAGTAGGCTGTGACGAAGTGGCGGTCACGGGTGTCGCGTATCAATATTGCATCGCCTTCGCAGAGCCCCTGGCTCTTGAGTCTCTGAGCCTCCGTTCTGACAGCTCCGGCAAGTTGCCGGTAGGAGAGAGTTCCCTCATGATCGATGAGCGCTGGCTTGTCGGGGGTGGTCTCAGCGTGAGCAAACAGACATTCTTCGATGGACGTCATTGGGCTTGTTTTTCGTTAAGCTTGCGCTGTACGAGTTCGCAGAGCGAGTCGAGATTCTTTAGATTCTTGGGTGTGGCGTCCTCAGCCTCTAAGCTGATGCCGTATTCCTGTGAGAGTGTCATCAGAATAGCGGTGACATCAAGACTGTCGAGCTCGGCAAAGAGGAAGTCGGAATCGAAGTTCACGAGAGGGAGCAGTCGCTCCAACGTTTGTCTTATTTTCTCTTTCATAGTTGCGTATTTATCTTTCTGTTGAGTTCTTGATCATGCTTGCAGGCTTCAGTCGCATGTTGGGAGCGAGGTCTGGATTTAATTGCGACATCACTTGTCTGCACTGTTCGCTATCCGTGCTCACCCATACCGTCATTTCCGGAAAGGTGAGCGCTGTCAGCAGTGATTCCTCGCCGTAGCCCTGCTCGTAGATGGTTACCTCTTGAGGGCGTGTTTTGCGCAGGGCTTCGATAGTGTTGCTGAAATTGTGTTCGTGCTTGAGGCGTGACCGCACCTCGTGCCATATGCCCGCGCCACGATAACGGTAATTGTCCCTGACCAAGGCAATGGGTGTGGCTGACTTTCGTGGGCAGAGGAAGTTGGCAAGCGTAATGGGACATCTGCGCAGTTTGCCGGTGCTGTCAGTGATGAGCCAACGAAACACGAGAGGCGGCAGAAGGTAGGCCATTAATACCACAGAGAGCATACCCACGATGGTGATAGTTCCCAAAGAATGGAGCGCAGGATGACGTGCCAGGATAAGTGCTCCCATGCCAATGAACATTATGAGTGCTGAGAGTGAGATGCTGTTCTTATAAGAGCCGAGCATCCGCTTTCCGTAGGCATATTCGTATTGGCAGCCCTCTGTCATAAAAATGGTATAGTCGTCGCCTTGTCCGAAGATAAAGGTGGCAAGAATCACGTTGACAATGTTGAAATCTAAGCCGAAAAGTCCCATCAGGCCGAGAATCCACACCCAGCTCACCGCCATAGGAAGGAAGGACAATGCAGCCAGTTCGATGCTACCCAGAGTGAGCCATAGGAACAGGAAAACGATGAAGCCACAAGCGTAGCCGATATAGTTGAAGTCGTCAGAGAGGTTTGTGGCAATCTTGCTGTTCAGTCCGCTGATATTGAAGGCGAAGCTGTCTTTGCGTGTGAGTGGGTCTGAGGTGAGGGCTGAGTCGGCTTTTGCTGAGAATTTTGTGGCAATTGTGGATGGAAGCAAGTATTTGTCAACGACACTGTAGCGATCAGACTGTTTGTCGTAGGTTACCAGTCCAGACAGAACCGACGCAGTGAGAGGCTGGAAGTAGGAGGCTTCTTGAGGAGCATAGTCCCGACTGACGGTTTGCATGAAAGGCCGGAAGGCTTCGGGGGCAAAGCCTGCTGTCTCTGCTGCCGTCGTTATGCGTGTGGTGAATAGATGGTGGTTCTTGCTGACAAAACGTTTCCAACGTTGCAGGCGTTCGCGTTGTTCTGTCTTGGAGCAGAGAAAGGGTGCCACGCTGTTGTGCTTGTCAGGAAGTCTTCCATGCCATAGTCGTTCGAGGACTGCTTCCGTGTGGTGTCGTTGTTCCAGTGCTTCATCAAGCGTATGTCCTGTCGATACCAAATAGACAGGCTCTTCGCCTGCTTTCTGTCCGCTAAGCTGCTCAAGATAAGCCAGATCGGTCTTTTCCTCATCCGTCATATAATTAATGTGGGAGAGGTTAGTGTCGAACCCTGTGTGGAAACTGAAGAAGCCAAGAACGATGGTTAGCATAGCCACTGCGCTGACAATCCTCGGCTTATTGTGGATGCTGAAGCTTCCCAAGCTTCCCAAGCCAGCAAGAGGTTTGGAGGATGTGCTGTGAGCGAGGTGGGGCAGGAAGACAATGACGAAGAGAATGGTGCCAATAAGCAAGAAGGCACTGAAGAGTCCCAGGTCACGCATGGCTGCCGATTGCAGCGGTACCAGGGTGAGGAAGGCCCCCACGGTGGTGATGTTGCCTACAGTGAGAGGCTGAATGATTTCACGGAGGGCCTGCCGCATGCTCGGTGTATGGTGGAGGTGAGCAATGAGATGCAGAGGATAGTTGACGGCTATGCCAATGATGATAGAGGAGATGCCTATGACGATGATGGATACGCTTTGGTGAAGCAAAGAGAGAGCACCCATAGCAAATAGCCAGCCCCAGGCTATGCTGAGGAAGATGAGCATCAGATTGCGGCCGCTGCGGAAGTAGCATGCCAATAGTAATAGGATGAGGCTGCCCGCGAGAGCTATAGAGATGATGCTGTCGGATTTTATCTGTGATGCGTTGCCAACAGCCACGACAGGACCTCCGGCAAGTCTTATGCGAATGCCGGGATAAGCTTTCTGCGTTTGCTGAGCACATTTGTCAAGTATCTCTGTCAGTTTACCGTTGTTCTCCGTCTCGCTGGGTCCGAAAGGTGAGCTGACCATCACGAAGGTGTGATTCATGTCGGGCGAGAAAATGTGTGATTCGAAGAGCTCATAGCGATAGCTGGGCTCTGACTGTTGCAAACGCTCAATAACAGGCGAGAAGAGGCTGAGAGGATCGTACTGTAGATTGGATTCGAGCAGCCCTCCTGAAGGGAAAAGCAGCATCTGACGGTCGGCTTGTAACTTCTGTTCCGTGTAGCCGGGCAGAGCAAGCAGACTGTCCATGCGCCTATAATCTTCCGTGGTGAGAAAGTATGGAATATTGCTATAAATAAACTCTGTCACACCGGCGATGCGTTCAAGGTCTGACTGTGAATTTATCTCTATCGTGTTGTGTCTTGGGAGTTGTCCGTGCTTGAGGGCCTTTCTTGTGCGATCGCAGAAGTCATCGGCAGCCTCAACCATTCTTGATGCGGTGGATTCATCCTGCCCATTGCCGCTGAAAATGACAATGATGCGGTTGGAGCCCGATATGTCGCGATAAACGGTCATGGCTTGTTGGTGATGGCTGTCAAGAGGTAAGAAGTCGGTAATATCCTCCTTGTAATGAAGTCTTGACATGAGTGCGACAAGGAGGAGAGTAGAGGCTACCAGCAGAGTGTTGCGCAAAGTGTTGTGCCTCTGCATGAAGTCGTAAATGCGCAGTACAAGCCTTATCATCTGTCCTCCCTTCCGTATTGAGTTTCCGGATGCAGCTTCACCTTGTCAGGAAAGAGATTATGGAGCCACGAAATGAAAGCCTGCTTCCATTGCCGGCATTCGGCTGTGCCACGTCTGTCTGAGGCTCCGAACCCATGCCCTCCGGTAAGATACTGATGGTATTCGTGGGCAATGCCTTTTGAGGTGAGTGCGGAGTCAAGGAGTACGGAGTTATGCCAGTCCACGGTGGGGTCGTCCTTGCAGTTAGCTATAAAGACGGGCGGACAGTCCTTGGGGACGTGCCTTTCCAATGATAGAGAGTCGCGCATGACTTGGTTGTTCATTTGGCTTTCGCCAAGCAGACCACGCCGGGAGCGTTTGTGCGCATAGGGTGGATGCATAGTAATAACCGCATAGATAGGTGCTACGAAGCAGGGCCATTCACTGCGAGGAAAGAGTTCTACGGCCGACATTACGAGATGGCCTCCTGCCGAGAATCCTATAGCTCCTATTTTGTGGGAATCTATGCCCAGACTGTCGGCATGACTACGTAAGTAGGCCATGGCCTGTCTGAGGTCGTCCTGAGGATCGGGATAGCGGTTGCCACGCAAGATATAACGATATCGAAAGAGAAAGGCTGGAACATACGCTGTGCGATAACGGAGAACGAAAGCGGCAATGCCGTGGCTCCGCAGCCAAAGAGCCGTCTCTTCGCCCTCTGCTGTCATACCGTGCCAATAATAACTACCACCAGGACAGACTATGACTGCCATGTGTCCACTTCCCGGCAGAGTATATGGAGTGAGCCAGACTTTTTTGTGACCAGGAACATCCTGCCAAATGTCTATTTGTGCTGATGTCTGCAGAGGAGCGGCAAGACACAGTGCAAATAGTGCTATAAGCTTGTACAGATGTATTCTCATCTTCGTCATAGATTCTATTCTTGGTCCATATGGTCGCATAACACTCTGTAGTGCCGTGCGTATTGCTGTCGGAGCCATGCTGCCTGCTGTCTGCAGTTACCATGCTGTTGTAGCTCCTTTTGCTTTAAGGTGGAATTTACGTTCATATAGAGCAGACCTTTCTTGAGTAGATGCCGTCCTTTCGGCAGAGCCTGTCCAGTCCCATATAGCATGATTGGCAGAATATCAAGCCCCAATTGCTGAGCGATGTAGAAGGCACCTTGGTGGAAGCGCCCTATTGTGCCGTCAGCAGAACGCGTGCCTTCTGGAAATATCGCAATGCTGTAGCCACGTTGAACCATTGCCTTGAGATGGGGCATGAGCTGGTCGATACCTTCGGCCACTGAACTGTAGCCTGCCTGACGGATGAGGTAACCGTAGATGCTATTATGCCATATGCGGCTGTTGGTGAGGAAGACAAGGCGTGGCGAAAGTGTGAGTAAGCACATCAGGTCGAGGTGTGACTGATGGTTGCATACGACTATCTTCGGATGGTCGAAGTCTGGATTCTCCTTGATGTCTTGACGAAACTTGCAGCCGGGAATGCCATGTTTGAAGACAACGAAACGTGCAAAATGCCAAATGAGGCGGTGAATACAGAAGAGTCTCGAATTGATGTCACGACGAGAGCACTTGGCCAGCCAGACAAAAGGGGTGGCAACAAACATTGTATATGCTGCAAAGAAAATGCCTGAATAGGTTGTGCGTAGCACTCTGGTGCCATGACGGAGGAGGCATCGTGGCAGACCGTAGACGACAGCCAAGACGCAGAGCAGAGTGTTGAGAATACTGATGCGCATGAAGTCTGCAACGGGGCGGAAGTGGCTGACCCTTTCGTTTCGGGGTGGATAGTATACCTCGATGGGTATTGGGACGATGGGCACGCCGTTCCACGAAGCAAAGACAAGCAGTTCGAGCTCAGCCTCGTAGCGCGCTGTGATGTGGCGAAAGAATCCCATGCGCTTGAGGGGATACAGGCGGAATCCCGTCTGCGTGTCATCCAGCCGATGGAAGGTCTGTACCATGAACCAGAAGTTGGAAAATTCATTGGCGAATTTGCTCTTACCGGGGCGGTCTTTGCCTTTGAGATTTCTGCTCCCTATGATGAGGGACCGAGGATGGGCCTGGTTGGCAGCGAGAAAATGAGGAAGCTCGGAGGCATAGTGCTGACCGTCGGCATCCATGGTTACTGCATAGGTGAAGCCCAACTCAAGGGCCTTGCGAAAACCGGCCTTCAGTGCATGCCCTTTGCCACGGTTCGGCGTACTGTTGATGACGGTGATTCCGGGAAGCTTTCGAAGAACTTCTCCTGTTCCGTCAGTACTGCCGTCATTGACCACGATGATGTCAGCGCAATAATCCTCAACAGCGACCACCACGTCGCGGATGGTCCCTACATTGTTATAGGTAGGTATCACCACGCAGAGACCACGTGAGCGGAAAGCCTTCTTGATGTCGCCGACTTCAGTCATGGTTCTTTTATATGTTGCAAACGAAAGAGAGAGTGGAGAATACGTGGGCAGTAGAGCTTACACTGGCCTTCACGCTGACCTGATGAGATGCATCATTGATTTCAATAGCCTGAAAGTAGCATTCCACGTTTGTGGTCTCTTCGGGTGAGAGCACATAAAGGAACTTCACGTTCTTCACCTCACTCAGAGTTACTTTCCTTTCAAGGTAGTCCTCAAGAAGTTCTTCCACCATCTGCACAATGCATACTCCGGGGGTCACGGGGCTTCCCGGGAAGTGGACCTTATAGATGGGACAGTCGGCATTCAGGCTTATGCTGTAAACGGGGAGTCCGTCGCGCATCTCCATTGCGCTTATTTCATAAAGGCTATTTCTCAGTATCATTTTCTTCCTTCATGTTGTTGTCATCCTGCAAGGGGACGAATTGGTAAGTGATATTATACTTTGTGTCTGTATAGCTCTGACAACCCTTCTTCAGGCCTTTGATAACCTGAAGCATGTCTGCGGCCAGCAACTTGCGAATGTACCATTTGTCAAGCTTTGACATCAGTTCCGTCAGTTCCATGCGTTCGGTCTTTCGTGCATAGACAAAGTTGAATGCTGATACTCCGAACTCATTGAACACACATCCCTTGATAGTATCGTTTTGTAGCATCATCATGCAGGCACCACTTAACGAGAATTTTGGCGACTCCATGCTGAAACGATATTTCGCTCTGCTGCCTTCGCTTTCAGGGAGCTGGCTTTGGGCTTCTGTACTGCCAGCGAGAAGCAGCAAGAGGAGCAGACTAATGCAAGCTAAACAGTTTCGCATTGATGGGTTGGTTGAGTTTGACATCGCGCAAGCTGATAATGGTGCGGTTTCCGTCTTTCTCGGTCAGAATAACTTTGCTGACGAGCCACGACTTGTCAAAGTGCAGTGTGACCGTACTGAAGAGCTGCTTCAAGTTCTTTCGTTGGGGAGTCAGCAGTGCTGTCCAATAGCCTTGCACGCATTGAAGCTTCACTTTGAAATCCTTGCTGTTTGACAGGCATTTCCCGGTGACACTGTTCATCATGATGCGTGTAATCTCGCCGAACATTTTATTCTGCCCGACATTTACTTGACGTGTACTGCGGTCGTTCTTCATTTGAACGGTTGCCCCATTGAGGAGGAACGTGTAAGCGTAGGGCGAGGTGTATTCCCATCGGAGTTTGTTTGTCCCGGAGCAGTACATGCGGCCTTTGGACACAAGCTTGTCGTTGAGAATGCTCACGTATTTTGTTTGTACGAAGTTGCACTGCATGGATTTCATCTTGGCCGTAGCTGCGTTGATTCGCTGCCGGGCCTGTGTCTCTGTGATAACCTGCGCGTTGAGATGCAGAGCCAGGACGCTTAGAACTAAGAGGAACAATAGTTTTCTCATATCAGTAAGTTTTATTTTGCCACAAGACAACACCCTGCCATAATGAGTGCTACGCCGGCCCATCTCACTGCGGGAATCTCTTCATGAAAGAACACCATAGCGGCTATCATGCCAAAGACATAGCTGAGAGAGATGAGGGGATAGGCCTGACTCAGGGGATACACCTTGATGATATACATCCACAGTACTGACGAGGCTGCAAAGCAAAGCCCGCAACAGGCCAGTGGCCAGTCGGTGAGCAGGGAGCGTAGAAACCTCCAGGTCCATTCCGCATGATTGAGGCGTGCGAGGGCGAACTTCAGCAGCACTTGTCCTGCGGTGAGCAGAATACTTTGAACAACGGTGAGAGACATCAGTTTCCACATGTCAACAGCAAGGCTAAGGAGTGAATACTATGCAGGGGCGCTTCGCAACCGAGGCTTTGCATGAGCTCTCTGAATAGGGGAGTGGCTTCGTCGTGACATCCCACAAGCACCGTACGGCATTGGCCACTCTGCAACAGCTGGTGGGCATCGCGCAGAGCCCATTGAAGCGACTGAGGCCCTTGCGTGTAAGTGATGTTGTAGCCGTGGCAACCAAGGCGTATGGCGATGTTGCTCCCGATGGTGTTGTGTGTGCTCTGCATGAACCATGTGGGCTTGAGCATGTCCTCGCCTTCCTCGAGCTGATAAAGTAGCCGCTCGCTATAGTCGATGTTACCCCAGGCTGTAGCAGTGATGATGGCATCGGGCTTGTCGACGCCAGCCTCGTGCATGGCACGCAGCGACGAGAGCAGAGAACTCTTCATGAGCTTGTTCATGCGGCGGGCCTCCATAGGTGCTATGAACTCGTGCAGACCGGAGAGTTCCTCTTCGCTGTCTATCTCGCAGCGACCTGCTATCTCTACAATCATACTCTCGTCTATGCGTGGAGTTTTTGCTGAAGTCGGCCGGTCGGAGATGATGATCGAACTGTCGTTGCCTCCAAAACCGAATGCATTGCACATTACGTGGTGTAGTTGGCAACCTCTTTGGCCGGTTGAGGGCACAATACCGTCGGGTATTGGTTGTGAAAAGCCTAAGTTAGCCGGTACGAAGTTGTGACGCATGGCCAAGAGAGCTATCACGGCATCTATGCTGCCGGCCGCACTTGTAGTGTGACCAGTGAAGGCTTTCGTACTTGATATGGCGGGAAGATTGTCACCGAAAACCCTTTTCAATGCAGCGCTCTCGCTGATATCATTGTTTGGGGTCCCTGTTCCATGAGCATTGATATAGTCTATCTGCGAGGAGCTGACATCAGCTGTGTGTAGGGCTTCTCCCATGGCCCGACAGGCTCCCTCTCCATTGTCAGAAGAGGCGGTCTGGTGGAATGCGTCGCAGGCATTGCCCCATCCGCTGATGTAACCAAAGATGGAGGCCCCGCGCTTCATGGCTGAGTTTGCTGACTCCATCACAAGGTAGGCAGCTCCTTCGCCGAGGTTGAGCCCCACTCGGGTGGCATCGAATGGTCGACAACGCTCGTGGTCGAGAATCATCAGGGAATTGAAACCGTTGAGGTGAAATCTCGACAGAGCTTCACAACCGCCGGCTACCACAATGTCGGCTTCGCCTGCCTGGATTAGCCGGGCTCCGATGATGATAGCATTGAGGGCAGAAGAGCAGGCTGTGCTCACCGTGGTGTAGTCGCTGAAGAGGCCGGCATGTTGAGCTATGGCTGAAGTGCAGCTGCCACAGTCGTGCGACCTTAGCAGGTCGAGATGACGGTGGTGATGAACCATCTCACTGAAGTACTGTTCCGTGATGTCCATTCCGGCTACGGTGGTGCCGTTGACGAAAATAGTCCTTTTCGGTCTGTCCTTTTTCGTAATATGTGATGAAGTCAGAGCCTCTTCCAAAGCCAGCATGCCTAAGAGCGTGGTGCGGCTGACAATCTGCTCGGAACTGATATTTAGACGATGCTTTATCTCTTCGTTGGAGAGCTTCACTTCGCCAACCGGCAGTTCTTTGTGGACAGATTGCAGATAGCGCGGTTCTCCAATGCCCGACTCGCCCTTGAGCAGCGATTCGAGTACTTCGGAGCTGTTGTTGCCGATGGCGCTCACAATGCCCATGCCTGTGATGGCTATTCCTCCTTTTCCCATGCTGGTTGTTATTTCTTGCGGTGCTTAGCCACGTAGTCAGCCATAGTGCCTACGGTCTTGAAGATTTCCTTCCCTTGCTTGGGGTCGGAAAGGCGGATTCCGTATTTCTTCTCTAAGAGCACGATAAGTTCGAGGGCATCAATGGAGTCGAGCCCAAGTCCGTCGCCGAAAAGCGCCATGTCAGTGGCGATGTCTTCGGGCTTGGTTTCTTCGAGATTCAATGCCTTGATAATTTCTTGTTTGAGCTCTGATATAAGTTCTTCCATATTTCCTTATGATATTTTTTCTGTGATGTGAAGTTCAGCGACGAAACTTTCATCGCTGTCATATTCCAGCCAACCTGTAAGGATACTCTGCGTGGCCGGGTCGCAGAACGTAGCTTTGGCAATGTCGTCCATGAGGCGTTCGTTGTGTGCAGGCAGAACATAGAAGCTGGTCTCGCCGTGCCAGTTGTTTCGGATGGCAATTTCCCCGCAGACGATGTTGGGCAACGTGTAGACGAAAAGCGACGGACTCGGGTAGTAGTCCGTGGGGCAGAGGCTTTGCAGATAGGCTTTGTCGGCGTGGGCCGACGAATGGGCATTGAAGAGCACAACGGCCCTGTCATCACGCTGCCGGAACCGTACTCCGCCTTCAGCTTTGAGCAACAGCTCGGAAGCGACAAAGCCCAGTCGTGCCAGTGGGTCCATGCGGAAGAAGCGTGGATAGTCAGCCACCTCGCGATGGAAGATAGTTGTTATCAGTTCACTGCCGGTGCTGTCGTAATTCAAAAGTTTCCCGTCAACCTCAACGCTGTCGGGATTAATCTTTATGCTGTGAGTAATGTGAGTCTGAAGCCGGCCGACAGGGTCGCTTGTTCCCTCACGGCTCACCAGCAGGGCTGCATTCCCTCCACCAAAGCCGGAAAGCATTTTCAGAAATGCCGGTCGGTCAGTGCGTCGGTCGGAAGCCGAAATGTTGATGTGCCCGGAGACACCGGACTCGCGGAAACCTCTGGTGCCTATGACGATGCCTTCGTCAAGGGCCGCCATGGAAAGAGCTGTCTCCAGTACGCCAGCGGCTCCCATTGTGTGGCCGTAGATTCCTTTGAGACCGCTTGCCGGAACATCTGATAATCCGGCGCGGTTAATGGCCACTGACTCCATCTGGTCGTTGAAGAGCGTTGCCGTGCCGTGTACGCTGACAAAGGCCATTTTATGCTTGGCGTCCTTACTCAGTACTGAGGTCAGGGCTCTGAAGGCTCCTTCACCTTGGCGTGAAGGGGCGCTGATGTGGTAAGCATCGTTGCGGATGGCTCCGCGAAGAAGCTTCCAGTGAGTTGCTGACGTGGTTGCAGCCTTGCCCAATATGATGGTTGCTGCGGCTTCACCTGGATTGAGACCGTTGCGGTCGATGTCAAAGGGGCGGCATTCCGTCTTCGACACTGCGTGGAGAGAAAGAAATCCCGACAGGATGAAGGGACTCATGACCTCAGCCCCGCAGACTATGGCGTAGTTGCAGTACCCGCTCTCTATGAGACGCATGCCGAGGATGAGGGCAGAAACTCCCGAGATGCAGGCATTGCTTACTGTGATAGGTTCGGTGCTGACTCCAAGCAGATGGGCCACGGCTACGGCACTCTCGCCCAGGCCTGTCCGCGGAGCCTCGGGCTCTGTGCCGTCAAGAGCCGCGATGCTTCCCTTGGTGGTGCTGAGGATGAGGGCGACGTCGCTGCGTGTGGCATCAAGCCCACAGTCGGCAATGGCTTTGGAGGCAGAGGCTGCTGCAAGCAGTTCGTAGTTGCTGTAGCCATTCCTCATGAAACGCTGTCGCATTGAGTCGCTGAAGAGCGAAGCCGAGAGCTCTCCTTCGTGCAGTCCGCGGCAGTGGCTGTAGTTTCTGATAGCCGACAGGCCGGCCTCCACGGCGCGATAGTTGTCACGCGTGGTTTCGCCCAGAGGCGAGATGATGTTGTCAGCTATTGCGAAGACCATTGTCTCAGCGTATTATCAGTTTGTCGTCCATTCCCTCAAAGACATGCCATTTCTCTTGCCATTCCTTGTAGAAGTCGGGGAGATAGAGGATGAGTTGATAGTCCTTGTCCATAAAGGCCTGCACCGAGTGTCCCGAGGCCATGAGCGTCTCGTCGGCAGTGTCGTGTATCTCGTAGTCGAAGATAACCTTTGCAGCTACCGTAGGCCTGTAGAAAATATCTATGCGGGGATGCATGCCGTAGCGTAGTGGCTTACGGTAGCGGATGTATTCCTCTGCTACCGGTGCGTAGCAGTCGTGGCGGAAGTAGTTCAGATAGTCGAGTCCGTATTTGGCGCCAAAGGCTTCTCTTGCGTCCTCTAAATAGAGTGCATAGCTGCCATGCCACACCACGTTCATGGAGTCGACCTCACTGAAGCGTATTTCGAAATCCTTGCTTGCCTTGAGCTGTGTCATTGGGCCTCCTCCCTCACTGCAATCTTAATCTGAGATGTGGCCAGCACGCGGCCTCCGCATTCTATCGTTGCTGATGCTAACGTTATGCCGAGCAGTTCCTCAATCACCTCTATGGTGGTGGTTATAACGTCGCCTACGTGTGGGCGGTCTGTAATCTTCAGCTTCCGGATTGCCCCGATGACACCTATCTGCACACCCTTGTGGAGCACGTACTTATTGATATAGCCGATGCGGACGGCACAGGTCTGGGCGATGTTCTCCATCATACCCGTAGAGCTGAACACACCATCATCGCAGAAGATGTTGGTGCGCTCGATTTGGGTCTCCGTGATGGTGCGCACGGAGTCGTAGTGGATCAGCTTGCCCACCATGACGAAGGGAGGCTGCTGGGGTAGCAGTGTGTGGATGTCGATGTTGCGCAGATGCTGTTCTGTTGGGTTATTTATGTCCATCTTGCCAAAAATCATAATAATTGAACCATTGCCGGGGGTAGCGTCTGACCATTTTCTCCAGTTCCTTCACGTAGTTTGCTGCGAGCTGCCGCGCCTGTTCTTTCTGTGATGCCCCCTGGTCGCGGTTCAGAGGAGTGACGTAGACAGTGTATTCTCTGACGCCTGTTTTCATTACGTTGACTGCTATTACCTCTACACCGTGCATGGCAGCCAGAATGAAAGGACCCGCCGGAAACCGAGCCTGAGCGCCGAGAAAGCTGAGGCTGAAGTGCTTGGTTGAACCAAACAGACGGTCGGCGGGCAGACTCACAATCTCGCCATTGCCGAAGGCGCTGTTGATATGGAAGAGATGGCTCATGTCACTCTTGACCGGTATCATCTTTATGTGGTTGGAGCTGAACATCCGCAGGCGGTTCTCCATCACCGTAGCCTTCTCGCCGGAAAAGACGAGGGCGTTGAATGGCTTGTGGTCAGAGCAGAGCGAGTAGCCGGCCATCTCGTAGCAGCCGATGTGGCTGCTCAGAATCTCGAATCCGTCCTTGCCTGAGGCCAGACGGTTGAAATTGTCGCCTCCCTCAATCTTGATGTCGAACCGTCGGCCGGCGTACATGGCAAACTTGTCAATGAGCATCTTGCCGTAGAGACAGTGCCCGCGGTAGTCATTCCATGCGGCCTGAAGGCGGCTCATGCCCAGATGGCGGCGGAAGTAGAGATAGACGTAGTGGCGGCTGCGTGAGAGGAACATGACCACGGGGATGACAAACAGAGAGGAGAAGGCATAGCAGACACGCGTGTCCACATGTCGAAGCAATCGTATGAGCGACTCTAAAAGCCGCCGGCTGCCGTAGGTGGTGCCCGTCCATTCTCTTTGTGCTGTCATTTCTCTAAAGTGTGCCTGCCGATGTAATCACAGAATTGGCCCAGGGTATAGAGCTGTCTCACTTCCCCGGGGCTCATGCTGAAACCGAAGTCCTGCTGCACGAGAGCCGCCAAGTCGACGGTGTCGAGACTGTCAATGCCCAAGTCTTCGTGAAGGCGGGCATTGCTGACCATCTTTTCTGGTTCTACTTCAAACTCCTCGGACAGCAGCCTCCTGACCTTGCCCTCTATCTCCTTGCGCGTCATATCTCTTGTTGCTTCTTTTTGCAGACGATGATGGAGTGACCCTGACCTAAATGGTCGTAGATGTGCTCCACCTCAAGTCCGGCTTTGTCGATGCACTGCTCCATGTCCTCGGTGTTGTACATCTTTGAGTTACCGTTGGCAAGGGCTGCAAAGTAGAGACTGGTCATGGTGAGACAAAGCGAAGCGGGCTCAAAGCGCTGGCGGTCCCAAAGGGTCTCCATGATGAACAGGCGCGTGCTGCCGGTCATCACCTTGGCTGCACGCTCCAGGATACTCACTATCTGCGGCATACTGAAGCAGTCGAGGAACTGGCTCATCCAAAGAGCGTCGAGGTTTCCTTCGTGCGGAGGAATGGCAGCCTGGGCATCGAGCAGGTCAATACCAATGCCGTGGATGCGCTCGGAGCCTTCCTTGCCCTTGATGTTTTCTCTCATCAGCTTTATCTGCTGTGGAAGGTCGAGTACTGTCACCTCTGCCTCCTTGCTGTAGCCGACGCATTGCAGAGCCCACTTGCCTGTGTTCCCGCCCACGTCGTAGAGCGATTTGACGTGATGCGTGTCGAAGACGATGCTTAAAGCTTCCGGAAACGACGAGTCGCTGTAGAAATGGTCGAAGGCGAACCAACTGCGGCGCGCATCTTCAGGCAGGCTCGACAGTCCTTCGTAGATTGTCTTCCACGGACCGAAGTGTCTCAGTCCCTCAGGCTTTCCTTCCCGAAGCGATTCTCCTAAGTGGAACCATCCCTCGTAGTTCACATCGTTGACGAAGTCGATGTTTACCCTTGTCGCGGGGTCGTTGATAAGAAACCATCCGGTTTTCGTGAGGTCGTAGCGGTTGCTTTCTGCATTGACACTCACAAGGCCGATGCTGAGTGAAGCTTCAAGCAGGCATTTTGCGGCATAGTCTGATAATCCGGTAGCTTGGCAGACCTCACTCCGTGTCATTCCGCCGTCACTGTCGCGGAGCTTCTCCAAGATGCCCCACTTCAGCATGAGCCGTGAGGCTTGGAACACGGCTGGTCCCCAGGCAATGAACTCGGCGAGCCGTTGGGCTTCTCTTGCGCTGAGGTGCTCGTCGGTGTAGGCTTCGCGCAGTGATTTTGAAAGATGCATGGACTTGTTTCTCCTTATTTATTATAAAAGGTGTCAGGTGTAGAGACCTCCGTTGATGTTGATGACGTTGCCTGTGATGTAGGCTGCTCCCGGTGAGGCTAAGAAGGCTACGGCTTCAGCTATCTCCTCGGGCTTGGCGAAGCGCCTCATGGGAATAAGCTTCTGGAGCTCTTCTACGTTGAGGTCCTTTGTCATATCTGTCTCCACAAAGCCCGGAGCTACGGCGTTGACCGTAATGTTGCGCGATGCCACCTCCTGAGCCAGAGCCTTCGTTGCTCCGATGAGGCCAGCCTTGGCAGCGCTGTAGTTTACTTGACCGGGCAATCCTTTTACACCCGAGAGCGACGACATGTTGATGATTCTGCCGTCGCGCTTGCGTGGCATCATGCCGAGCAGTACGCGGCGTGTGAGGTAAAAGAATCCGTCAAGTGTAGTCTGCAGTACGCTGTGCCATTCGTCGTCTCCCATCATCCCCATCACGGCATCGTGGCGTATGCCGGCGTTGTTGACAAGGACTGCTATGTAGTCGTCGGGATGGCTTTCTTCCCATTCATCTACAGCGCCCACAGTTGCTTTCTCATTGCTCACGTCGAAAGGCATGAGCTCACCCTTGCCACCCTCGGCTTCTATGAGTCTCTTTACCTCTTCGGCAGCCGCTGAGTTTGAACGGTAGTTGAGCAGTACGGGCAGGCCGGTCTTGGCGAGTCTGATGCTGATGGCTCTGCCGATGCCCCGAGAGGCTCCTGTCACTAATGCATATTTCATTTTCTGTAATGTTTGTTGCCTGCTCTGTTGGGCAGGGTATAGTGGTGGACAAAATTAATTGTTTTTCCATTAACAGCCAAATAAAACCTTTCCTTTTTTGGTGTCTCCGCGCCTTACCATTCTCTCTGCATGGTGCCTTTTAAGTGAGGATGATTCTGTATCTGCTTTAATCCATGTGAGTGCTATGCCGTGGTCGGTGTGAGGTGCTTGTTTGATGTCGTGCAGACTCTCTTCGTGGTGAACGGCTGTTAGGTATGGCTGATGGTGAATGTGAAGTAATGTTTGCGGATAAGCCACAGCCGGAGCAGCCAAATGGCAAAGAAACCATTGCTCGCCACTTCGTACAGAGTGTCCCAAGGCTCACTGAACGTGATGAACCGCTTGGCAATCCACAGCACGAGGTCGATGTTGAAAAGAATGTTCCACCACCGTTCGCGATCGGCGTAGAGCAAGCTCACACAATCGTCAATGCCGATGCTGATGTCAGCGGATGATTCAATGAACCTGTAGCTGCTGCGCAAGGTCACTTTGTAGCGCCCGGCAGGCATTTGTATATGTGCCTCGCCTCTGAATACACCTAACATCCTGCCGTCAATCAATAAATAGTGGGGCAGTGACACTATCTGCCGTCGTTTCTCGGCAATAATGAGTTCTGACATCCTTTAGCCTTTTATTTATCAATAATGTAATACCGTGGCTTTTAGTATGTCAATGACAAATCTTTTCATTCAAGTTCCGCAAGCGC
>OMVH01000066.1 GCA_900314365.1 uncultured Prevotella sp.
GATTGCTGGTGCAGCGCTTCTTGGAGCACTGCGCCACACAGGTTTTATTCCTTGGGATGACGACATCGACGTGATGATGCCACGCAAGGACTATGACAAGCTCTTCGAGATTTTCCCCAAGGACAGCTACTATAAGGTAAGAGACATTCGCAATACGAAGAACTACCCTATGCCTTTTGCCACGCTTGACAACACGCGTACTTTCAAGCAGGAGCATAAGATGAGAAAAAAATACACTCAAAGCCTGTGCGTTAATATTGATATATTCCCCATTGAAACGGTTCCAGAGTCGAAAGAAGAAATTGAGGCTCTGTATAACAAGATTGCAAGACTTGGAGCAAAGCTGCAGTGTACTACATACAAGTTCGGCAAGGGTCAAGGCTTCTTCAAGACCGTAAGAAAGAACATTGGCATCCTTTACTATCGAATGCTTGAACTGTTCGGCATTACTTCTGCGCAAAAGGTAATCAAGGAGTTCATTGCAACCGGAACTCAATATAATGGAACGGACTCCAAACTTTGTGGTGTTACATTAATTTCTCATTATGGTTCCAAGGAAGTCAACATTAAGGCAGATTATCTTCCTGCCGTCAAAGTTCCGTTCGAAGGGAAAATGTACAATGCTCCTAAGTGTTATGACACCTACCTCTCACATCTTTATGGCGACTATATGGCCATGCCCCCGAAGGACAAGCAGAAGACGCACCACACATCGGACTGCTATTGGAGATAAACTTGTCTTATGAAGAAATCTGATATCTTCTGGCAAACATACTTGAGCCTTGAAAAAGAGGCAATTGAGGTCTCACGTTACATCTTCATAACGGATGAGAAAATAGAGAATGTGAAAGGAGAAGAAATCCGAAAACACGATGAAACTCAACTAAATGTTTACTCACCACGTATAGCAGATTTGCTAATACGCTGTTGTGTACAGATAGAGGCTATATCCAAAGAGTTATACTATGACAATGGAGGTGAAAAGAAGAGAGGGGACAACTCTATATTCTTTGACGAAGATTGCCTAAAGCTAATAGATAAGAAATGGGAAACACATACAAAGAAGGTGCTCGTTACCAATCCTTATTTCAACCTGACGAAAAAAGAGAATACTATTCTCAGACCTCTTAAAGAAGCACACAAAAGACAAGGTACTTATTGGGAAAGGGCATATCAAGCAGTAAAGCATGACAGGTATTCTTCCATGTACATGGGAACTGTTAAGGCTTTTATTCAAGCTTTAGCCGCTCTGTATTTATTGAACCTTTATTATAGGAAAGATTCTTGGATAGTAAACGTAAATGAAGTTCATAACGCAAACTTTAGTATGGGATCTGCCTTGTTCTCTGTCATGCCTCCTGAAAAAGGTCAGCTTTGGTATGGCAACAATCCTGTAAATAGCGAAAGTCCTTACGTGGTAAAATATGTAGAATCAGATTATAAACAGATAGAAGAACTTCAACAGAAAGGAAATCAAGCAATTAATCGCTATATAATATCGCAGCCGGAATTAAATGAAGAAGGCTTTGTTCGTCAACTATTGGGTGTTGCTAAAAAAGCAGAAGAAGATCCAAAGCAAAGGGTAATGATAATATGGGAAATAACGAAATATAGAATGAACAAAAAGATTCCTTCATCATTGCCATTCGACGAAAAGAAGAAACGACTTTTGAACAGCAGGGAATATAATGGATTTATTTATCAAAACAATAGTCATCTTAAGCCGGAAGAATTAACTGAAAATAATATCCAAAAGGAAATTGAAAAAGTGGCTATATGTTGGGGTATGGAAATAGAGAAAGAAAAAGGATTACTTCAATGGCTTCCGACAGCCTTTAACAGTGCCAATTGCAGGATTTTCATTCCTGATTAGCATAGGTTTTCTGTAGAATTCAATCAAATATCTTTACATTAGAAGAATCGCTATCAAATTATGCTTCAAAAGGATGTGTTTTGCAACGTGAAAGACTACGAATTGCAAGGCAAAAGAGTATTTTTTGAGGGTGATTTGATACATTTCACCAACACATTGATTAGCAGTATATTAGAGCACGTCTAATATTGGCATAATCTTATAGAAAATTTATTACATATAATTTGTTTCATTCTTTTTATACATGAAGTTATCTGTTATTTTATCAATACCGAAGACCATAATATTTAATCTCCGTCATTTGCCGATAAAGCAGGCTGTCAAGTTGCCTGTATGGGTACATTACAGAACTCAGGTGAATGTAAAAGGTAGAATTGAATTACCGAAAGTTGTCAAGCCATTTATGATAAGAATAGGTTTCCATACCTGTGAGGAATGCAACTATTATGATGAGACACGTCTGTCGATTGCAACGGGGGGGGGTATTACGATTTAACGGTACCGCTCACATTGGCAGAGGCTCTAAGATTGTCGTTGCCAGCGATGGCGAAATGATACTCGGAGACAACTTTGCTATTTCAGCAAGTAGCACAATTGTAAGTTATAAGAAAATTGTATTTGGGAAAGATATTCAATTTTCATGGGACTGCCTGGTAATGGATTCTGATACTCATAATATCTATAACGAAGAAGGGCAGATTAGCAATCCACCTAGTGCTATAAAATTCGGAAATAAAGTCTGGATATGTAATGGTTGCATGATTCTAAAAGGAACAGAAATCCCAAGTAATTGTGTAATCGGTGCTCATTCCGTTGTTTCCGGTCATAAATTCGAAAGCAATAGCATTATAGCAGGTTCACCAGCCAAAATCGTAAAGAAAATAAAAGGCTGGAGTTTATAATATCACAACATGAAACCGACAATATTATTTATTCTTCATCTTCCACCTCCAGTTCACGGAGCGGCAATGATGGGGAAATACATTCATGACAGCAAGCTCATAAACGAGTCGTTCGACTGTCATTATATCAATTTGACAACAGCGAAGAACTTGGAAGATATAGGTCACTTCAGACTTGGGAAGATTGTTGAGTTCGTGAAATTGTTGAATATGATAAGGAAAGCCATAAGAGAGTTGCACCCGGATTTGGTTTATGTTACGCCTAAT
>OMVH01000153.1 GCA_900314365.1 uncultured Prevotella sp.
GATAGCCGTCGAGCTTGCTCGTAAGGCAATCCCGCAGATTTAGCCTCATAGCTCCATTGAGAGCGGAAGCCTGTCAATGACTATTTTCCATAACCTTTTTCCTACATCAATCAGCTATAATTCTTTTGGGGATGTTTTGGGTGACGCATTGGCGAAGTCAAGAAAAAGCCTGCTTTTTCGTTAACAGCCGAATGACAACTTTTTCAGGCATGGCAGATGAATGAACAAGCAAAATTACGACAACCAAAATCAGGAAAGGACTCCTTGTATGGGCTACCGACAACAACAAGAAGCCGCTCACGCTGGCCGATGACGGAAGCGGTGCGCTCTGGATCATAGGCAGCGACGGTATTGCAAAGCCCAACTACAGTTTCATCAAGGGACAAAGCTGGTGGACCGACACCGACCATGCTCTTTGCATGAGCCAGGTGGCACCGAAGACCTACCAGATAACGTTCACCATCGGTAAGCAACTTGACCCGGCCAACGTCAACTTCAAGTTCTTCGGACAGGCCGGATGGGGTACGGAGTTCAAAGGTACAGCCAGCAACCACCACATCTCCACATCGAGCACACTCTTCGTCGTAGGTGACGGTAAGGAGCACGATGTCAGCGGCACGAGCGTAAAGCTCGATGACGGCAACATCTATCTTGTCTCACCCAACAAGGTGAGTGCCGGCGAAACCTATGTCTTCACCGTCGACCTGACGGGAGGCTGTGCTAACGCAGTGCTGAAAGTCGAGAAGAAGTAATTCCAGTAAGGGCCTCTTCCTAAGATTATTAGGACAGCCAAGGTGACCTCTGTCAAGGTTTCAGTCTGTCAATTAAAAAAGAGCAAGCTTTATAGTTTGCTCTTTTATTTTTATTAGTAACTTCGCACCAAATTCAATTAACGAAATGAGAAAACAAATGCTTACTATCATGGCCCTCGTCTGCCTGTTGGCAGCCCCAGTGGCCGAAGCCGCAGCCAACAACTCCGGCTACATGACAACAGAAATTTCCGCAAAGACAACCAAGAAGAAAACTACCAAGAAGAAAACGGCAGCCAAGAAGACAACGGCAGCCAAGAAGACTGTTACCACAACGCCGGCCACGGCTGCTTCTGTAACCACAGATCCAGCCGCCGAGACCACTCCATCAACGGGCAACACAACTTTGGGAAATGTCCTCGGGGGAATTCTCGGAGCTGCTACCGGAAGTACATCAGGCACAGCAAGTAGAATTATATCAGGACTCACCTCTATCTTCGACGCCAACAAACAGGCTTCGGCCAGCGACCTTGTGGGCACCTGGACTTATACAGAGCCTGCGGTAGTCTTTGAGAGTAGCAACGCACTGAAGAACATTGGCGGCAAGGTGGCTTCAGCTACCATAGAGAAGCAGCTTCAGACACAGTTCTCGAAGCTCGGCATCAAGAAGGGTGCTATGAAAATGACGTTCGACAAGGACGGCAACTTCACGCAGACGCTCGGTGGCAAAACGCTGAGCGGAACCTACGCCATTAAGTCGAAGCAGGTGGTACTCACCTATGCCGGAGGTGTACAGCAGCTCATCGGCACGACACAGGTCGACGGCAGCGACCTGCTCATCGTCATGAACGCCAGCAAGCTCCTCAAATATGCCAACGCCGTCGGCTCCGTCACGGGCAACGCTTTTCTGAAGACTGCAGGCAGCATGCTCAGCTCCATGGACGGAATGCTTGTAGGACTGAAACTGAACAAGTAGGCTGACAAGCATCTCGCCTCAAGCCCCTCCCTGACGGCAGCGCCCATGTAACTGTCAGGGAGGGGTTCCAGACAGAAAGACTTCAAGAGGACAAGGAAACAAACATTTCCCGCTCTGCTTATAAGCTACTGCTATTCTTTCGTATTTGTAATTCGCAGGCCTCAGAGTTCCTTTCCAAAATGCAGCAGTGCCTGATTGTATGGCAGTAGGGTGTTCAATACGGTGTACACAAATTTCGTTATTTTTCAACAACCTTTTTCTTCCACGGAGCTACATGAATCTTC
>OMVH01000015.1 GCA_900314365.1 uncultured Prevotella sp.
ATGACACTCACGGCCGTAGACCTTGATGCCGACGGGAAGCCCCTGAAATGGAAGGTTGAGAACAGTTGGGGACCAAGCTACGGCCAAGCCGGATGCCTCATCATGACCAACGACTGGTTTAACGCTTACACCTTCCGTCTTGTGGTCAATAAGAAGTATGTGCCGGAGAATATTCTCAAGGCTGAGGCACAGAAACCTCTTATGGTGATGCCCGACGACCCACTCTTCCAGGCCGACGACAACATGGAATAAGATTAAGGCTGTTGACTTTCGGCCCAACTCTTTATACACGGCCATAGCCCTTATACCTATTATATAATATAGTGTCTGACCCAGTTGAGACCAAGTAGACAGGTCCTGACAAGCTCTCAGACAACCACATAAAAAAAGCCCTCGCAAGCTTTCCATGCCGCATCATGACGACAAGCAGCTGCGAGGGCTTTTATGTTGAGTGAGTCTTTTGTCAATCCACTTGTTTCAGTCCAAGCTTCACGTTCTTGATGAGAGCATTCGAAGAGTAGGTGGCACCAGTGACAGCATCCACCTGAAGCTTACTCGCTTTCTTCACGCTCTTACCTTCGAACTTCCTCAGCAGAGCCTCGGCCTTCTTGAACACATTAGGAGTTTCGCGGTTCTTCAGTGCCTCCACCTTGACGATGGTATTCTTCTTGTTGATATAAATCTTCACGGGAGTGGCACCGTGATAACCCCTGATGTCTTTTCCAATCATTGTGGTGTTAACCACTTTGTATTTGCCCTCCATTGTTACCGAGCTGTTGTCAGGCTTGGCACTTGTAAGGACAATAGTCCCTAATGTAGCCATAAAGAGACCAATCCCAATCTGCAATCTTTTCATCTTAAAGACTAATTATCCTGAAGTTACAGTCTTTCCTTTATACCAGCGTGCTGATAATTTCCTCGCGGCTCTGCGGCAGCATGTCAATGACCGGAATCTCAGGCATCGTGTAGCAGCCCGGAGCAAGGCGCATGGTGGCACGGGCCACATTGACAAGAATCTGCCCTGTAAGGGCTGGATTGTTAATGCTCATGTTGAACTCCATGCGCTGGTTGGGTGTCAGTCCGCTCACACCTTTGCGTACGAGATTCACCCCATGCCCCATGTCGCGCACTTCGTCGACTGACTTCACGGCAAAGACATGCGTCTCGTCGTTGGCGAAATAGGGGTCAGCCTTTATCTCTGCTGTTACCTCCTCTAAGGTAGCACCGTCCTCGAGCTCCACGTAGACCATACGGCGATGAATGCCCTCACCCTTCGGAATCGTCACAGAGAGGGCATTGCGCACGCCCTTCTTGCTTCTGACACAGACGCTGTGACCCATTGACATACCCGGGCCGAAGTTGGTGTAAGTGAGTCCTTTTGGAGCAAGGCTCTGAAGGAGCACTCTGACAATGGAGTCGGACCCCGGATCCCATCCTGCAGCAATGACACTGACCCGACCATGACGCTTGCAGTTCTCCATCTGCTTGGCCCTGTAGTCGAGGATACTTGTGTGGATATCGAAGCTGTCAACAGTATTTATGCCGAGGCTGACGATATGCTCACTGTATTCGGGGCATGAGCGCGTGGGAGTGGCAAGGATAGCTACATCCACATCAGTAAGCTTCGATATATCGTCGGTCACCACATAAGGTGTGAGTTCCAGGGGCTTATCCTTATCACCCTGACGCCTCACGATACCAGCGATTTCGAAGTCGGGTGCGGCTTGCAAAGCCTGCACACTGTAATGGCCGATATTGCCATAACCGACCACGGCTGCTCTAATTTTCTTTGTTTCCATAATCTTAATATTTTTATGACTGAATAATGTTCCTTATCTTTTAATGTTACTGCAACGACATTCCTCTGTTGACTCTCCTTCTATCTCGTCAGCGAGAACTTGATGTTCAGTCCGAAGTCACGCGTTGTGGTAGGGTAACTCGACGACGAGAGCAAAGGCGTGTTCGACTGACGGTCATAGTAGAAACTCACTGTGAGCAGACGACTGAGCGTATAGTCAGCCGAGAAACTGAACTTCAGTGCAGTGTTTCCACTCGAAGCTGCCGACGTCATGGAAGCAATGTCGCGGCTGATATTGGCCTGTTTACGGAGGCTGAAGTCGAACCTCAGGTTGAGGTCACGGTTGATACCGCCCCGGGGTGTCGTTCTCTGGTTGGTCGACTGGTTGGACTGCGTCTTGTCGTTACCCTTGTTACTACTCCTCACCTGACGACGGTTCCTTCCGGCAAAAAGATTGAAGTTGTTTATCTTATAACCCATACCGATGACCCAGTCATGGCTTGTTGCCTCATTAATCTGTATGCTGGTCATAGAGAGGCTCAAGTTGCGTGTCGAACGATATTCTAACTTAGCCGTGAGATTGTTGTCGAACGTCATGTCAACCCCAAGCAGAGGAGCAAACGACTCATTGATGCTCACGGTCGATACATTGTACATCGAGCTCGGTATGGGATTGCCCGTCGTGGCATCGGTGATAAAGCCAAGGCCTGCTCCCATATATTCAATGAAGGTGCTGTAGCTACTGTAAGCTCCGATGGCAAAAATACTCTTGTAGCTGTGATTGATGTTGAAGCTCTTGAACACATCACGGAACCAGGGCAGCCTCGTGAGTCCGCTGTAGCGTATCGTCCAGTTGGGCAGCAACCGTCCCAAAGAAGGGAAGATGTCGAGCGAGTTGCCTCCCATAGCCGTATAACTGTGGAGGAACGCCGGAATCATCACATCGGCATTATACTTCCCTACACCGCCGTTGGCTGGGTCGAAGGTCTTGCCGGCCAGCGTGGTACCATCGGGATAGACTGTTCCGATATAGCGTGCCTCAACGCGGTTGCGGAATCCCTCCAGCGAATTACAGAATTTCTCAAACGACTTGCTCTTGAAGCCATTGTTGGCATTACCTACCCCCTCGAAAGCACTCTTCAGCGAGATGGTGGTCATCGTGAAGGTGCCACTCTGCGTAGTAGGATTGCCCACGTACATATACTGTATGCTTTTCGAGGTGGTCTCGGTGCGAGCTGCATTGAGGTCAATCTTCAGGTCACGTACCGGCTCAAGTGTCATTCTGAGCTGCAAGTCCTCGGTCTTGTTGGTTGTTGCAGGTGTGGCCACAGAATCGTTGATGAGCAGCCATCCCTTCTCACGGGCTCGCTCGATGTAGCTGTCACCCACGGTACCGAAAGCAAAGCCCAAACCCGGCGTGAGAACCCCGTCACGGCGTTTCTGTCCGAAAGCATCACCAACAGAAGGCATGAAGCCAGGCAGCGACATAGAGTATTGGTTGCGATAACTGACATTCACCGACCTCACCATCATCAACACGCGGGCAATGCTCTGTGCCGTGCGATACCATTTCTGGTCATCGAGCGGTTCCTTGGGAGTTACCGTTATCTTGAGTTTGAGCGCAGAGTCCACCTTGTTGGTGATGCGAATATTGTTGAGGTCCTTCTTGCGGAACTTCAGCTTATAGGGTTTGCCGTCGACCGTTCTGGCGCTCACAATGAGCCGCTTCGACTTCTTTCCATGGTTTATGGTGATAGTCGTGTCCGGGAGCAAAGTGATTTCCTTCTCGAAGCCTTTCTTGTTTTTAGGCAACGCGTTCTGTTGCTGTTTTGCTCTTTGGTCAGCCTTATTCCCCGTAGCACTCTTGCTGTTTGTTTTATTGAGGAGAGGCGACTTCTTCGAGGTACGAGCCGCGGCAAGACGGCTGGCAGCCGACGTACTGCGGCTGAAGCGCTCATTGGTCTTCTTCAGGAATGGAATATTGTTGTAAAGTCGCTCCAAGTTGAAGCTGCCGTTGATATTGAGCGTACGGTTGGTGGTAACGGTATTGCCCAATGAAGTGCCATCATCGAGGTCGGTGCCCCGAACCCAACTGTAAGTGGAGTTATAGGTAGCATCCATATTGACCCAGTTGAAGACAGGAATGAGGTTCAACGGTAACTGGTAGGAGAGTTGGAACGACTGATTATAGTCGAGTGGCGTACCGAAATGGCGGATGCTCTGCTTCACAGAGTCCTTCCATGCCTCATATTGCTCGGGGTAGAGGTCCTTGTTGACAGGTGTGTAAGGCTCCTCTATCTCAGCATGTGTGGCGCTCTGGAAACTGGCGTGGATATTGGAAGTAAGGTCCCAGCGCAGACTGAACTCCCTGTTCCAGAGGAACTGCTCGCTGAAGGTTAGCGGGAGTCGTTCGCCGCCTAAGTCTTCCATATCGCGCTCCTGCAGTTCATAGTAGTTGCGCGTCATCTCTGTATTGAAGCCCACCGACTGCGGCAGCCAGTTGAGTCCGAACCGCCGTGGAAGGTCGAGCCACTTAGAGCGGTTCTTCAGTTTCTTAAACGGCTGGAAACTCTTGTAGACAGGGCTCCAGTTGTAATCAAGCGAGCCGCGCCAGTTGTCTTCTTTTTCATAGACAGTCGTCTCGCCACTGGTGTAGCGATGACTATGGCTGTAGGAGAAAGAGAAGTTAGCCGGGTCGTAGGGCATAGGGTGCCTCTTGGTCTTAATGCCGACGCGCACATTGGAAAGTGCGAAGTTTGTATTGGTGGTCTTGGTGACTGCGATGCTCTCTATGGAGTCTTTCTCCTGCTTGTTGGCCGTTGCGTCGAGGGCGTCGCTGAGCAGCATGTCGGTGTCAAGAGGATTGTACTTGGGGCGCGTTTCCTCCTTTGTCACGCTGTAATAGAGCGGAGCGCTCACCTTGGCTTTGTCGGGGAACAACTTGCCTAAATCGACGTTGGTGGTCACACTGTAGGTCTTGTAGTCATCGGTGGAACGCTGCTCCACGCCCTCCTCCAGGCCACCGAATCCGGCAGAGGTGTAGCGTCCCTGGACGTTCACTGTTCCGAAGTCGGAAAGCTGAACATTGAGATTACCCTGGGCGGCCCATCCGCCACTGTTGTTGTATTCTTTTAGGCGCAGCTCGTTGAACCACACCTCGCCATCCTTAGGCGAACTCGACAGGTTGCGCACACCTATCACCATTGTCTTCACTTCGCCTAACGTAGGATTACCCATGATGCTCACCTTGTTGGCAGGATGATTCTCGTCATAAGCCGAATAGACACGGTTGTAAGAAGCCTGTCCGGCGGCCTTAGCCTTGTTGCGTGCTTTCTTCAACTGCGTGAAGATATCAAGGGCCACATCGAGCATATTATCTTGGGGCCACACAGCCTGACAGTCGGCAAGACTGTAGCGGTTGTAATCATTGCGGGGAGGCGTGAGCTTCAACGGAATCTCATACTCGTAGTAGTTGCTCTTATAGTCGCTGCCGAGTCGGATGAACATAGCCATCTGTCCATCCTGCAGATTCGACGTGTTGGGGTCGGTGGCGTTGGCATGGACAAACATCTGCAGACGCTTGTACTGCCGCAGGTCGAGCGTAGTATTCTTGTAGACAGCTTTCGACTCGTTGGTAGACAGATTGGTGACGTTCATGGCAAGTGCCTCCTCGTTGCTCTCCACAAGTTGTGGCTGCGAAGGGTCTTGCTCACGACGGATACCCGGTGGCAACACATAGTTGACAGGACTCTTGTCGGAGTTCTCCTCAATGTTCACAGAGCTGGCAGAGAGATGTCCGGTCTGAGCAGCTGAATTGTCGAGATTCTGCTCATACACGCGCCAGGTGCCACGCACGAGGTCGAGACTGGCGAAGCGCAGGACGATGGGGTGAGCGAAGCCTGTGAGGAACATACGGATGAAGCGAATGCTCGTGAAGTCGCTGATGGAACCGAAGCGCTGCTCAAACTGATCGATGGGAATGCGAAAGAGATACCAGTCGACAGGCTCCTTGTTACCATTTCGAAGGGGCCATGTTGTTTCACGCTTGTCCACAATAAAGTTGTAGCCCACGCGAAGGTCCTCTGGCCGGATGGACACGTGATACTGATAGTATTTTTCGTATTCATTGAGCGTGTAGTCCTGGTTGATATCCTCCACGTCAGGGGTCGTCTTATAGGACGTGTCGTAGCTCTCGCTGCGGGTGTCGCTGTCAGGAGAGTTGCCCTGTGGATTGTTGATGTACTTATAGCGACGCAGAATGGAGGCGCGCATCTGGTCATAGTCGGAACCACGGAAATAGTGGTAGTCGTCGTTGGCAGGGTCGTTCATGATGGAGTCGAAGACGGCCTGACTCACCTTCCCCTGGATAGAGGTGAGGAACTCCTGATAGCTTTCGAAGGTGCGCTCCTCCTCATCGGTCAGTCCGTTGAAGCCCACATCCTGAAGGGCCCGCGAGCCTTTGCTTGTGGCAAAGGCGTAAGTCACGGTGGCCTGAGTGGGTATCTTGCCCCACTGGGTAGTCGTGAAAGCCTGTGAGCCGTCAACAGGCATACCACTCTCATAGAACTTCTTCCCGTCGTGGAGCACATCTTCGCTCACCTCGCCGAGGTTCAGGTACAAGTCGCCGCCATACTGGCTCTCTGTGCCCTCACGCCGTGTGTAGATGAAGGGGTCGAGCATCCAGAACTCCACGTACTCCACATTGGAGGTCTCGAAATCAGATGCGTCAATCTTTCTCATCATGCCTCCCCAATGGCTGGTGGGATTGCGGAGCGTTCCGTCCTGATTCAGATCGGGATTGAAGTTATAGGGGCCACGCTCGTTGGGATAATAAGCCAGGTTGAGGATGGGAAGCGTAGCCGTCGCCCCGTTGTAGGAGCTTTGGTCGCGGGTGGGATAGATTTCGCGCACGTAGACTTCGCGCACATAGTGGTTGCTGAGCTGGTCGAGGTCGCTCTTGATATGTGCGGGCGTAAGCGAGGAGCTGCGGCGCGTGAAGAGAGGGTCGATATTGTACCAGGCCAGCAACGAACGGTTGAAGCCACTGCGAAGCGTGGTCTTGTCGGTCGACTCCTTGAACATCGAGGGCACACTGGAGATAATCCAGGAACTGGGAGTGGAGATATCAATCTTGTTGGTGGTATTCTCGAAGTCGTCGATATAGGAGGCATTGTCCTGAGTGCCGTGGCTCTGTCCGGCTAGGAGCTGGGCGAACTCGGCATTGAACTGTATGTTCGACGGTTGAGTGAGATGAAGGAAAGGCAGTTTGTCAAGCAGGTTGGTGAGCCACTGACTTTCTTTCTTATAATTGAGGTTGAGGCCCCACAAGGTGTTGTTGAGTGGTTCCGAGCCCATGCTCACCTTTGTGGTTAGCGACTGTTCCGAGAGATGTTGCAGGGTACCACTCATCTGGAAGTCCTTTGAGAAATCGTATTCCCAGTTGACACCGAACATGGTCTTCCGTTCCTGCGAATAGTCAGTGTTGCTCTCGAGCGACACATTGACAGCCGTACCGGCATCGATGATGCTCTGGTTGATGATGGTCACTTCGCCTGCACTGTAGTCCACAGTATAGTCGGTGCCCTCGGTGAGGGTGACACCGCCAGCCGTGACGACAACGGAGCCTTGCGGCACATTGCCTTCGCCTATGGAGATAACATTGGCAGAATTGCCACGGAATTGCCCCGTAAGGACATATTTATCCTTCTCTGCTATCTGCTTCGCAATAGTCTTGGTGGAATCATATAGCTCGGTGAAGGCATATTTACTGGCCTGCGCGGCGCTCACTCCCTTGCCTACAAGATAGTTGTAAAGATAGCTTCCGAAGGGCTCAGCCTCGGGCAGGAACACGCGGCCGTCGCTCACGGTATAACCTTCCACAAAGTCGAAATATCCGTTGGGATGGGGCTTGTTGTTGTTGTCCAGACGGTCGGCTCCCAACACTCGTATGATGGGCTGGTCCTTAACCTGCGACTCGGGAAGATAAGTGAGGTAGACTCCGGCCGTGTCGCTTTGGAACTTGACATCGAGGCGGAACTTCTCCTTCTCTACGCTGGAGGCAAGATAGTAGACGTTCTTCATCATCAGATCCCAGTTGCCCTGCGAGGGATTGTTGCTGGTGTTCTTGAGCGCTTTGACGAAGAGCGCCTGGTTGACATCGGTCATATCGGAGGCAAACTCACCCACCTGATAGGTGCGTCCTCCGTAGGTGTACTCATAAGCCACGGCCAGTACCTGGTCGGTCTCCATGCGGCTGCGCAGTGAAACATAGCCCAAGGCTGTGTTGACAGTGTACTCTGAGGAGTTGAGCAAGCGGGCACTCTCCAGCTTTTCATAGTCGACGCCTCCCTTCAGTCCGGCCCCATCAAGCACAGTGGCCGTCTGGTCGATGTCACGCGCAGCGGCATAGGAACCCACGAGAGTAGGATATTCTGTATTGGAGGCATTCGACGGCACCAGCTGTCCCGTTGTCGTCCACAGAGGCGACGACACCTTACTGTTCTCGCCGAGGTCGGTCAGAGCCACTATGTTGCGGGTGTTGTTAGTGTTGCCGGTCTTGTTGGTCACCCATATCTCCACACGGTTGATTTTGATGCCAGTGGTGAGGTTGGGCAGCGTCTTCATGCCGGCGTCATAGCGTTCACGGAAATATTGGGAGAGGAAGAAGTGAGTGTTCTCTTCGTAGTTGGCCGCATCAATCTCGAAGGGAGTGTACTGCACGCCGCCCTTCGACGATACGCTCTTGTTGCTCGACTTCTTCTGCGAGGCCACGAGCTGCAGCTTGAGCTTGCCGAACTGCAAGTCGGTGCGAATACCGAAAAGCGAACTGGCACCACGGATAAGGCTGGAGTTAGCAGGAAACGACACATTACCAGCCTCTACGAGCTTGATTATTTCATCTTCCTTGCCGTCGTACTTCAACTTCATGTTTTGAGCATCGGCATCGAAGGTGGCGTCGGTGTTGTAGTTGAGGTTCATGTTCACCTTGTCGCCCACCTTGCCGTTCATGTTGAGATTAATCTTCTCGTCGAAATCCATCGTGGTGGTCTTCCGATTGCGAATAGGCAGGGAGGGATTCTCGGTGTTCTTGAAGGTGGCTCCGAACTTCAGTTCGGCAGAGCCCTGTGTCTTGATGCGCACTCCACCGGGACCGAAGATTTTCTCAGCCGGCCCAAGGTCGAAATGCATGTCGGCAAAGTCGAACTTATCCTTTCCCTTGGCTTTGAAGATGGTGTCGTTCTTCATACGGAAGTAGTTGGACCAAAGCTTGCGCTCGCTCCAACGCTTGTATTCCTCCGGAGTCATCATGATGGGTGCCTGAAGCCAGGTGCCGCCGATGCGTGTTCCTATGATATAGCGGTTGAGGGTGTCGTTGTAGATTACTTCCTCCTTAAGATTGTCAGGACGCTGAAGGTCGGCGGCGTTCTGGTCGAGATCGTCAATGGTGAGGGGAAGCGTACGCTGCACCTTCCAGCGTGTGTGGAG
>OMVH01000168.1 GCA_900314365.1 uncultured Prevotella sp.
ACGGCATCGGCAGCATGCACTTCGATGTTATTGCAACAACGAGCAGCACCGACATCTCGAAATTCCCATACTCGCCTTGGCAAGCTACCGTGCACGTGCTGTATCTTGGCAACGAGATAGGGACAGGAAGCGTAGCGATGAGCACGGACTTCTCATAGATGCTATAGGGGCAATAGACTGCAATGATATAACAAAGACAAAGGTTAAATAAAGATATAATGATATGATTACAGTAACAAAGGGACAATGGTTCCCGATAACCATCTCAAACATCCAGTACGGAGGTGCGGCGTTCGCCATCTCCTCAGCCTCAGATGTGACGGTGGCGCTCATCTCCACACTTGGGCGAAAGACTGAGCTGACCTATGAGGTGACGGCTCACAATGAGCTGACCTGTGTCAGCGATGGGTCTGTCTACGCTGGCAAGTACTACATCGAATTGGCTTGCACTGGCTCGGACGGTAAGAGCTACCGTCTGCGCTCCAATGAGCCCGTCCTTGCTGTCACCGAGAGCACACAGACCAGCGACTCGGAGCTTGCAAAGATGGTAATAAGCGGAGACAATTGGGAACTCACGGCTGACGTGGAGATGCACGAGGCTGCGGCAAAGACATATATGAGTTTGCTGGAGGAAACGAGGCAAGCCACGGTGCAGGCTACGGCAAGCGCAAACGACGCGGCGACATCTGCCACTACTGCTGCCACTGTTGCGAACTCAGCCGCAAATCTCGCCAAGGCCTCCGCTGCCAACGCGGATGTGTCCGCCGGTAAAGCCGACACGGCAGCGAAGAATGCCGACATAGCGACGAAGGAGGCGAAAGCAGCCATTAGCAGGGCGGACAGCACAGCAAACCACGCCCCGTACGTTGACAAAGACGGATATTATTACAAATGGAACCCGTACACAAGCAGCTATGACAAGACGGATGTGAACCTGACGGGCAAGCCGTTCTCGATAGCGCGGGTGTTTTCCTCCGTCGCGGAGATGCAGGGCACAGCCGCCTCGGAATTCAGTGAGAACGACATCATTATCATCAACACCAACGACGTAGAACAGGAGGACAACGCAAAGGTATATATCGTGAAGCGAGGGAGCGACGGCAGCTACAGCTATTCCTACCTCGTAGATCTGAGCGGTTTCCGAGGATTCACCGGCAAGACCCCTCAGTTGCTGATCGGAAACGTGCAGACACTGTCACCCGGCAGTCAGACGTCGGTGTCGCTGTCTCACTCGGGAACAGACAGCGACGGCAATCCCCAGTACAGCATCAGCTTTGCCATTCCCAAAGGCGAAACGGGCGATAAGCTGACCTTTGCAGACCTCACGGACGCTGACCGGGGCGAGCTGGCACAGTACTACGGAAAGAAATACAAGGCAGTCACGGCAGAGTCCGGAACGGTGATAACACTTAACAGCACGGAATACAGCAAGGTGACGTTCCCCGATGCCGGAGGCTCTTATACAATTACGCTGTCAGCACCGAAAACAGAGGGCATGGCCGTGGACTATGACGGCAGCATCGTGACCGGCAGCACCGCGCCCACGCTCTCATGGAGTCCAGACATCCGGTGGACGGGACAGACAGCCTTGCAACCTTCAAGCCGCTATGAGTTCAGCATCCGCTATGCCGGTGGAGAGTATACGGGAATATTGGTATAGGAGGGCGAGACATGAACGTTTATAGAAGTCTGCTTGAATATATCAATACCCATCCGAGTCGTTTCAGCGAGGTGCTCATTGATGGGGCTACGGTGTACGATAGTATCAACTACAGCGATATAAAAGCACTTGTGCATGCAGCGTCAATGGAATCTTCGATACGCTTGAACGGCAAGGCTGTGGAAGTGGACAGCATCACGATAGGCTGTTATGACGACAGCGACACGCTGATGGGCAGTGAGGTGACTGCAAGCGGTGACGGTATCGTGGACGGCGGCAGCATCTATTTGAGCAAGGACTGCGAGTATATCAAGATAGAGTATGTAGCAGGTAAGGATACCTCCACGAGAATTGTAAAAGTGATTCATTAACGAACAAAAAGAACGAATATAATAGAGATAACAGACAGAGTTAGTTAATATAGTTAAACTTAAAAATGTATGGCAATGGAAGTAACAACAACGAATGTGACACTGCGAATGGTGAAACCATCGGGTGACTTGTGGCTGACGAAAAAGACTGTCGCCGAGGGCGAGGAACGGGTATTCTCGAAGGAGGTGTACCTTGGAACGAACGATTCGGCAGACAACTGGATGGAGGTGGACGACGAATACAAAAGCGCATACGAGAAAAGCCTGCAACCATCGGCAGAGTGAAGGACAACAGAAGAAAGGAAAGGGACGAATGATGAAGAAAGTATTGGAATTTTGGGACAAGGGATGCGCATGGCTGTGCTCCTTTGGTGCTGACAAGTACCTGCATCTTATAGTGGGACTTGTGTTTGCGATAGTGGTGGCTGCGATAATACGGGCTACTACTCCGGGGTGCTACGAGACCGCTTACGCCTTCATGGGCGTGGTGGGCACGGCCGTGGTGATGATACTGAAGGAGATGCTGGACTTCTTCCGCGGGGGGAGGTTCGACGGCGTGGACGCTCTGTTTGGAGTTATTGGCGGGGTCGTTGGCGCGATGCTTTGGATGATTTAAGCTGTTATTTTTGGGGTTAATGGGGTTATTTGGGGCCCTGGGCGGGTTGGGAATTATATGGATATTATAGACGCTATAGATATGATGGATTATGATAGGATTGAAGACTGATATTAAGACGAAGTGGAAGAACTACGTCATCAAGGCGGACGCTGAGAAGGCAAGATACCATAAGGTGGAGTATGGGACAGACAACCTTTATGCTGTTATCTCTGCGACGGGGCTTGTGCCGGGGAAGAAGTACACCTTCTCGGCACGGATTAGACTGAACATTCAGGAAACGGACGCGAAAAAAGTGTTTGAGTTTCATGCATACGTGAAAAATTCAATAAAATGGTACAGTGCGCCCGGACAGCCTATATCCGGTAAAGGAGACATCGACGAGTTCTTATCTGTCACTATTACCCCCCCCGAAGATGCGAACGAGAACACGATATGGAATATTGGCGTCTCCTGTATGCGCCCGGAATGGTACTACGTCCCCCACGATGGGGACTACTATATCTTCGAGAAAGTGATGGTGAACGGAGGAGACAAGCCACTGCCGTACATAGACCCGGAATAAGCCGCATGGACGCCGGAGAAAGGAGGGCGGCATGAGAGGAGTGAAAGTAACGCTGAACACAAAGGCGAACGAGAACCTCTACAAGGATGGAAAGGCGTTCACGGCTACGGCTACGGGGGCAGTGAATATTCATATCGCAGATTTCAATATCACCGGCACTGACATCGTTGTTGAGGGCGAGTATTACACTGTGTCGTACTATGCTGATGCCGATAACCTTGCAGGTATTCCAATCTCAGAGGGCGGCACGTATGGATATGGAAATGAATACGCAGGTCATGGTGAGAGGATATCATCTTACGGTTGGGCAAAATCGCCATTCGTATACGGCCTCCTTCCTTGGGGAACGTATAAGCATAAGCGGATAGTGCATACGGAACAAGCTACGGCTGATATGGTTGGAGCGACTTCATACAATGGTTGGCTGCGCTGCGACAGTTGGAAGACTGGAACGGTCAAGATATACGACATCAAGATAGAAAAAGGCAAGATTGCAACAGACTTGGAATAGTGATGGATACAATATATATATAGGATTATGGATGTAACGAAAGAACAACTATTGGCCATCATGCCTAACTCAAGAACACGGGCAGACGTATTCCTGCCGTACTTCAACCGATATATGGAGCGGTACGGGATTGACAACAGGATGAGGGTGTGCCATTTTCTCGCTCAAATTGCACATGAGAGCGGGGAACTGAGGTACACAAAGGAGCTTGCATCGGGTAGGGAGTATGAAGGACGCAAGGACTTGGGGAACGTGAAGGCGGGGGACGGCGTGCGGTATAAGGGACGCGGGCTGATACAGATTACGGGCAGAGCCAACTATGCAGAGATAAGCAAGGCAACGGGCATCGACTTTGTGGGACATCCGGACTGGTTGGAGCTGCCGTGGTGGGCGACCATGTCGGCTTGCTGGTGGTGGAACAACAGAGGGCTCAATGTGCTTGCTGACAAGGATGCGCTGACGAACATCACGAAGAAGATAAACGGCGGGACTAACGGGCTGCAAGACAGGCTTAGATACCTCGGCATGGCTAAGAAGGTGATTAGATAGTTGCTATAGAGAAGATAGAAGCTATAGAATTAATAGGGAATACAGATAAACTTGATAAAATGGAAGGTTTTTTGTTTAAGGATATGGACAGCGTTAGTGCTCCTGTGAGGTCCAAGCGAAAAGGCGGAAGCAATAACCCTATCGTATTCCACGACTACGAGAGCTATGTGGCGAAGTTTCAGAATAATGGAAAAACGACCGACGATACCTATACTCCACCGGATGTCTATGAGGCAGTGCTTGCTTATGTGCGGAGCATCTATACGATGGAGGATAAGGAGATACTCAGGCCGTTCTATCCGGGCGGTGACTATGAACATGCGGAATACCCGGAGGATGGCGTAGTGGTAGACAACCCGCCGT
>OMVH01000210.1 GCA_900314365.1 uncultured Prevotella sp.
CACTCCCTGCCTTATATGTCGTTATTCAACTTCTTCGAGCTATAGTTATAACGCCTTTGTTATGTCAAAATAAAACGCCTAAATGGTAAACCTGCAAAGGGATATTTACTTCAGAATCTTGAATTATTATGCTTGAAGAAGTTGAATAATCTCATATAAGAAAGGAAGAAACGGCCTCTGAGAGGTCGGGAGCATCTTGATAGATATGCATGTAATCCAGGGTATGCGAGCGCAGCCCGGGGATATGTCCTCTATATATCCTCGCTTTCGTGCTTCGAAGATGCACGAAAGCGTAGCTTACTTCCGGCCTCTTAGAGTATGATTCTTCTGCCCGTGAATGGTGATATATCAACCAATTATAAAAATCAAGTTCAACCGGGTCAACCCTCATAAAATAAGCCTTAAAGTAGTCAACCAAAAACGTTAAACTACATTAGTCTGCACTCAAACAATTGTTTGCCATTTGTCCATCATATGTTGTCCATTTGTCTAACAATTGTTGTCCATTTGTCCAACAACCGTTGTCCATTTGTCCAACATATGTTTGACCATTTGTGTTGAGGCCATTTTACTCTCATGTCATCTTTCTAACAACTGATTAAACCCGAGTTGTGCCTTTTATTTTTTACGAAATTTGAGTGAGGAGTCGCCTTTAAATAGTTAAAAATCGCGATTAATTGCTTCGAAATTAATTGATAACCATCGGTCGTTTTTGTCAAAAATGACTTTCTTAAGTAACTCACTTAGTGAGCTTCCAACCAGTTCTTGCCCCATCCGGCATCAGCCAGTAAGGGCACACTGAGTTGGGCTGCGTTCTGCATTTCAGTTATTACGATGTCCTGGACACGTTCCTTTTCTTCAGGATAAACTGAGAAATTGAGTTCGTCGTGTACCTGAAGAATCATCTTCGAACGTAGTCCTTCTTCCTTGAAACGTTTGTAGATGCGTATCATTGCTATTTTTATGATGTCGGCTTCGGAACCTTGTATGGGCGCATTGATGGCATTACGCTCGGCAAACCCTCTCACGGTACCATTCTTTGATAGTATGTCGGGGAGGTAACGACGTCGGCCAAACATTGTCTCGGCATAACCTTTAGCTCGTGCTAACTGTATGGCTTTCTGCATGTAGGCATGCACTTTAGGGAATGTAGCGAAATAGCCGTCGATGATTTCTTTGGCTTCACTGTTGGGTATCTCCATGCGTTGAGCCAGGCCGTAAGTGGTGATACCATAGATGATTCCGAAGTTGGCTTGTTTAGCTTTCTTTCGTTGTGCATCCGTTACCTCATTAATATCCTCTTTCCATATTTTTGCTGCTGTGGCGCGATGGATGTCAAGACCTTCGCGGAAGGCTTCGATCATGTTCTCGTCTCCGCTCAAGTGTGCCATTATTCTTAGTTCTATCTGCGAGTAGTCTGCTGAAAAGAATTCACAACCAGGTTCTGGTATGAAGCATTTCCTAATCTCTTTTCCATCATCGGTTCTTACAGGTATGTTCTGCAGATTGGGGTCGCTTGATGACAATCTACCCGTGGCTGTCTGAGCCTGATTAAAGGATGTATGGATGTGCCCCGTGTGTGGGTTGATGAGCTTTGGCAGTGCGTCTACGTAGGTACTTAGCAACTTCTTCATCGCTCTGAAACTCAGTATGTCCTGTACAATGGGTGCTTTCTGTTTGAGCTGTTGTAGCACTTCTTCTGAGGTTACATATTGTCCTGTTCGTGTACGCTTGGGTTTATCCGTCACTTTGAGTTTATCGAAAAGAATTTCTCCCACTTGTTTCGGTGAGGAGATATTGAATTGCTCACCTGCTTCAGTGTATATACGCTCTTCGTACTCCTTCATTCTTTTCTTGAAAATCTCTGAAGTCTCCTTGAGTGTATTGGTGTCAATTCTCACACCGTTCAGTTCCATTTCTGCAAGAACAGGGACAAGAGGCATCTCAATGTCCCAAAACAGACTCTCTGCATTGATTCCCTTCAGCCGTGGTTCCAGTACATTCTTCAGCTGAAGTGTGATGTCTGCATCCTCAGCTGCGTAGACATAGACATCCTTAGGATTGAGATCGCGCATGTTCTTTTGGTTTTTCCCCTTCGGACCAATCAGTTCTTCGATGTGAACCGTCTTGTAGTTGAGAAGTGTCTCTGCCATGTAGTCCATGTTGTGTGGCAGCTCGGGATTGATAAGATAGTGGGCGAGCATTGTGTCGAACATTTTGCCGCGGACTTGCACTCCATATTTATGGAGGACCTCTATATCGTATTTAATATTTTGTCCAACTTTGAGGATTTTCTCATCCTCATAGATGGGTTTGAATATATTAACAATATTTTTAGCTTCTTCAAAGTTCGGTGGAACAGGTACGTAAAACGCTTCTTTTTCGTTGACTGAAAAGCTCAATCCCACTAATTCAGCGTCGATCGGGTTCGTGGAAGTCGTTTCTGTGTCTAGACTGAGAATTTTTTTTGTCCTAAAAAAGTCAAAGAGTTCCACCATTTTATCCTTTGTATCAATGAGTTGATATTTGGGATTTACCGTTTTGACCATCAAAAAATGGCCCTTTTTCTCTTCGTCTTTCCTCTCGGTCGGAAATTCTGCAAAAAGATCGAGCTGCGAATTTTGCTTCTTTGTGATAGTTTCAGAATTATTAAGGATTTTCTTTGCGAGCGTTTTGAACTCTAAGTTTTCGAAGATTTCGGCCAGTTTCTTCTTGTCGGGTTCTTCGATTCTCAGTTCTTCGATACTGATGTCTATGGGGACATCGGTTCTGATGGTGGCGAGGAATTTCGACATCTTTATGTCGTCTATTGCTGCTTCCACCTTCTCCTTCATTTTTCCTTTCAGCTCGTCTGTCCGATTTAGTAAGTTGTCGACACTACCAAACTGATTGATTAGTTTCACAGCAGTCTTTTCTCCTACTCCCGGACAGCCAGGAAAGTTGTCGGCTGAGTCGCCCATTAAAGCGAGAAGATCAATGACCTTGTGTGGTGAGTCGATACCATATTTCTCCTCTATTTCCTGTTCACCAATCGTCTCATATCCGCCTCCATGTTTGGGGCGGAACATGTAGACATTCTTTGAGATGAGTTGACCATAATCCTTATCAGGAGTCAGCATATAAGTCTGAGTGCCTTTTTGCCCCGCTTTTGTGGCCACAGTTCCAATTATATCGTCAGCTTCGAATCCGTCGACCTGAAGGATGGGGATATGATAGGCGGTAAGGATATCTTTGATGATGGGTACGCTTAGTTTTATATCTTCTGGTGTTTCTTCGCGTTGTGCCTTGTAAGCAGGATAGGCTTCATGCCGGAAAGTTTTACCATGGTCGAAGGCTACTCCGATGTGTGTGGGTTGCTCCTTGGTTAGTACTTCGTTGAGGGTGTTGCAAAATCCAAGTACAGCAGATGTATTGAACCCCTTGGAGTTAATTCGCGGGTTGCTGATGAAGGCATAATAGGAGCGAAATATGAGCGCGTAGGCGTCGAGGAGAAACAGTTTGTCCATTACTTTATGATGTAGAGGTTATTTTGGATGTAAAAGTACTAAAAACTTTGCAATAATTGGAGATTATTGCTTAATTTTGTGTCAAATTTGAGTTGTATGGATTATTTGTCGCTCATCAAACGCCCTATAGTTCAGGAGCTAAGTGAGTTTTCCAGTTACTTCAACCAAGCTCTGACGGCCTCGGATGGTCTGTTGGAGCAGGTGCTTCAGCGCATTCGATCACACACAGGAAAGCGGATGCGGCCGATGCTAATTCTTTTAATGGCAAAGAATTATGGACGAATAACTGAGGTTACTCAACATGCTGCTGTAGGTCTTGAATTGCTTCACACGGCCAGTCTTGTTCATGATGATGTCGTGGATGAGAGTCGTGAAAGGAGAGGACAGGCATCTGTCAATGAACTCTATGACAATAAGGTAGCGGTTCTTGTTGGCGACTACATACTTTCTACTGCCTTACTTTACATTTCTTTCACTCACTCAGAGACCATCGTGAGGTATCTGGCTAATCTTGGACGGACTTTGTCGAATGGAGAGATTCTTCAATTGTCAAATATCAGTAATCACGAGCTTTCTGAGGACATCTACTTTAATATCATTAAAGGTAAGACGGCTGCTCTCTTTGAAGCTTGTTCTGTTATTGGTGCCGCATCGGCTGGAGTGACAGGCGAAGAGGAGTTAAAAGCCAAAGAATTTGGTCAAAACTTAGGTATCATTTTTCAGATTCGCGATGACATATTCGACTACTTTGACTCTGACAATATTGGTAAGCCGACGGGTAATGATATGCTCGAAGGAAAGCTCACACTTCCTGTGATTTACGCACTTCGTACTACCCAAAATGAGGAGATGCTACAGTTGGCTGGGAAGGTAAAGGAGAATACCGTCACGGCTGATGAGATTGCTCGATTGGTGGACTTCACGAAGGCCAATGGCGGTATAGAGTATGCACAGCAACAAATGTGGAAGCTGCATGAGAAATGCCAGAAATTTATCGATGCTCATACCTCTGATACCGAAGTGAGAGAGGCCTTACAAGCCTATTTGGATTATGTTATCCGAAGAGATATGTAAATGTCTTAGTTATTTATGGACAGCCCGCCCACTTTCTTGTTTGCATGATTAGGTGAGCGGGCTGTTTCTAACTTGACTTATAAAGTTTTTAGCTAACTATTTTTCTTAGAACCATTTGGTTTCCTTTCCTATAATCTCACTGACGAGCAGGTTTGTAAGTCGTGAAGTTCCAAGGCGGAACCAGTAGTTAGTGAGCCACTTTTCGCCCAATACTTCCTTCACAATTGTGTAGAGTATCACGGCATCCATGACCGTGTTAATGCCTCCGGCGGGCTTGATACCTATTTGTATACCTGTCTGCTCATAGTATTCCTTGATCGCCTGACACATCACATAGACACCTTCCGGTGTAGCTCCAGCCTTCTCCTTGCCTGTTGAGGTCTTTATGTAATCGGCCCCGGCATACATAGAAAGTAATGCAGCCTTCTTTACATTTGAAAGGTTTTCAAGGTCGCAAGTCTCGAGGATTACCTTCATGGGTACGTCTCCACAAGCTTGTTTCAATTCATTGATGTCGTCGCTAACACCTTCATAGTCACCACTTAAGAATTTCCCCACTGGCATGACAATGTCAACGTTGGTAGCTCCATCCTGGATAGCCAAAGATGTCTCGGCAACCTTAACTTCCATTCGGCTCTGTGATGAAGGGAAATTGCCGCACACATTCGTTATTTCGACTCCATCCACCTCCAGACTGTTGCTTACTAGTTCGGTGAATACGGGGTAGACACAGATTGCAGCTACATGGGGCAGGGTAGGGAAGGTCTCTGAAAACTTATTGACTTTCTCTGTCATTGCCAATATTCCTTCCTCCGTATCAGTTGTATGCAATGATGTAAGTTCCACACTTCCAAGCAGAAACTTCTTTACTTCTGTATTGTCATTCTCAGCCACTTTACTGCCAATTAGGGTTCTCACAGCTTCCTTTATTGCATTGTCATCTACCTCGGTGTTGTACTTTTCAAGAGCTTGTTCGTACTTGCTCTTTTCTTCTTGCTTCTTTTGCTTGTTAGCCTCAATATCGTCTAGGACGATGGTCTTTATTCTTTTGTTCGTCATATTTTTTGTGTATTTACTTTATTACTTTTTCTCTTTGCAAAGTTAATGCAATCAATGATATTCTCAAAGAAATTACTCGCTTTTTCGTATTTACTTTAGTAGGTAAACTTTTTCATTTTATTCGTATGTTTTATTG
Source organism: uncultured Prevotella sp. (assembly GCA_900314365.1). GTDB lineage: Bacteria > Bacteroidota > Bacteroidia > Bacteroidales > Bacteroidaceae > Prevotella. The sequence continues at coordinate 5,776 of OMVH01000210.1, forward strand.
CACACCTTTCTTGTTTGAGACTAAAATAGCGTATCAAAAATCAAAGTTCTCTGCTATCTTTGTAAAGAAAAAGAAACTCGAATATGCCTTATTTCTGGCTTATTTTCAATCAAGCTCTATTTTGCTCTTAAATAGGCCCTAATTTCGATGAGATTATAACACATTGTGTATTAGTATCTTATATTTTCTGAATTTATTTTGATGCACTTAAAACCCTTCGTAAGAGTCCATATAACGCATTTTTTGCCTTTAAACACCTATGTTTTGGGCCACTCGAAGTCCTATCACGAGGCTCTCGAAGTCCTATCTCGAGGCCGCCGAAGTCCGATCACGAGGCTCTCGAAGTCCTATCTCGAGCAAAATGTAGTCTGGAAAGAGACGCAAAGTGCCTTGTTTTTCTCTCTTTCGAGATTTTTGTTTGTAAAGGATTCAGAAAGATTTAGCACCATTATTACCTTGTTTTTCTTGTCAAAAATCAAAGTTTTCGATTGCACACTTTTTCTATGCACAGTTCTTTTTCCTCAATAATATTCAGTTTTTCTCTTCGAAAGACTATTGCATCTTGTTGAGCTCCGAATCATTAGTGGTGCATGAATCTTACTTTTCTTCCAAATTTATTTACCTACGATGTTTTTACCTTGTTTAAAGCTAATTTTCTGTTTCTTTTCTTTGTAGTTTCGGATTGTTTTTGTGTCGCGTGGAGTCGCGTTTAGTCTTCTTTTCCATTGTCTTTCTGAATTCTTCGGTTACGTTCACGCCAGTTTGGTTTGCTATACATAGTAGCACCCAGAGCACGTCTGCTATTTCTTCGCCCAGGTTTGCCTTTTCACCCTCTTTGAAACTTTGGTCGCCGTATAAACGTGACATGACACGAGCCATCTCACCGACTTCCTCTGTTAGACATGCCATGTTGGTCAGTTCGCTGAAATAGCGCACTCCATAAGTTTTAATCCATTCATCAACCATCTCTTGAGCTTGATTGATGGTGATTGTCTCTTTTAATACACTCATAACCAATAGTTTATTCTTTGTTCTTTGTATCCATACATATGGTTACTGGCCCGTCGTTGAGCAGTTCCACCTTCATGTCGGCTCCGAATTCACCAGTCTGAACTTCTTTGCCTAAAAGTTCTGAAAGTTTTTTGCAGAACTCTTCATAGAGTGGAATTGATAGGGAGTGGGGCGCTGCCTTTATCCACGATGGTCGGTTTCCTTTTTTATAGCTTGCCATAAGCGTAAATTGACTGACTACGAGTATGTCGCCTTTGACTTCAAGAATTGACTTATTCATTACACCCTTTTCATCCTCGAATATTCTGAGGTTTACAATCTTGTGTGTCAACCAATCGATGTCTTCTTGTCCGTCCTCACACCCTATGCCTAACAGTATTAAGTAGCCCTTGCTGATGCTGGATTTTATTGATTGATTGATAGTTACAGATGCTTTTGTAACTCTTTGTATTACTATTTTCATTTATTCTTTTTATTTTCCTTGTTCTTTTTTGCCTTCTTCCTTGGTTTTCTTGAAGAAGTTGAATACTAATTTTGCTTTTGATTTCCCGAGTACTTCAGCCAAGTCTTCCTCCTTTGCCATTTGTATGTGCTTTACGCTCTTAAAAGATTTCAGCAATGCATCTTTGCTTTTAGGACCTATTCCTTCAATGTCGTCGAGAATACTATGAAGAGCATGCTTTGAGCGCTTGTCACGATGAAAGGTTATAGCATATCTGTGTACCTCATCTTGAATTTCCGTGAGTTTGTGGAAGAGTTCACTTTTCACGTCAAGTCCAATTACTTGAGGCGGATTGCCAAAGAGTAATTCATTGGTGCGATGGCGGTCGTCCTTAGCAAGGCCTGCAATCGGTATGTCCAGATGAAGTTCGTCCGTGACCACCTCTCTTACTACATCCATTTGCCCTTTTCCTCCATCTGTAATGATGAGGTCGGGTAGGGGAGATTTCTCTTCTACCATGCGTGAATATCTTCTTCTCACCACTTCTTGCATCGAAGCGTAGTCATCAGGTCCAACAACTGTTTTGATGTTATATTTTCTGTAATCTTTTCGTGATGGCTTCATACCTTTATATACTATGCAACCTGCCACAGCATCTGTACCTGATATGTTTGAGTTGTCAAAGCATTCTATCTGGTAGGGTAGCTTTTCCAATCCCAACTTTATCTGTAATTCCTTCATAAGCCTTGTGTGCTTTTGCTCAGGATTCAATTTTTCTGTCTGCTTCAGTCTGTCGAACTTATATTGTTTACCATTCATTTCGGAGAGTTCCAGCAGATGACGTTTATCTCCACGTTGAGGCACGAAGAATTCAGCATCCTTTATTTTCCAATCCATTTCAAAGGGTACAATTATCTCTTTTGCTTTGCTTTGGAATCGTTCTCGTATTTCAGGAATTGCTGTTATGAGCAGGTCTTCGTCGGTCTCCTCAAGTTTTCTTTTATATTCGAATGTGAAACTCTGGTTGATTGTTCCATTTTTTACGTGTATGTAGTTTATGAAAGCATTATTCTTTATTTCGTCGTCCGTTATGCTGAATACATCCACGTCGTTGATGGTATGACTGACCACTTCGCTCTTTGCTACGTAGTTTTCGAGCAGAATGTAACGTTGCTTAATCAGCTCTGCTTCCTCGAAACGCATCTCTGAAGATAATTTCATCATCAGTTTGTACAGATATTCCTCTATCTCTCGAGTATTGCCTTTGAGAACTTCTTTGGCTTGTTTGATGTTCTCCTGATAGTCTTCGTAACTCTGCTTATTAATGCAAGGAGCTCCGCAGTTATGAATATGATACTCGAGACAGGGTTTGTATTTGCCGTTCTCTATACCTTCTTTTGTTATTGGCATTTGACAACGGCGTGGTTTGAACACCTTGCTGATGATGTCCAATAGATTATACATGGTGGCTATATGAGAGTAGGGGCCGTAGTATGTACCGTACCGCTTATTTATCTTCCTCGTTTTGGATATTCTTGGAAGGTACTCGTTTGTAACGATGATGCTTGGATAAGTTTTTCCATCCTTTAATAGGACGTTGTAGCGCGGATTGTATTTTTTTATAAGGCTGTTTTCAAGCAGCAGGGCATCTTCCTCTGTGTTGACGACTGTGTAGGTGATATCTTCAATCTTACTAACTAACATCTTTGTCTTGAATCTGTCAACCTCTTTGTGGAAGTATGATGAGACTCTTCGCTTAAGGTTTTTTGCTTTACCCACATATATTATTTTATGTCCGGCATCATAAAACTGGTAGCTGCCAGGCTTCTCAGGCATATTAAGAACGATGTTCTTCAGTCTTGCCAACCTCTCTTCTTTCTCTTTCTGCGTCATCTAACCCTTTGCTGTTAAACTGTTTCTGTGGTCTTTGTTTCACGTGAAACTGAACCCTCTCCCTCTCCTATAGCCCTTCTCTGTTGAATATTTGTTTTGTCTATTCTGCTGGCTTCGTAACCTATTAGCTCTTCCTTTTTATTATCTTCGGATTTAGTCTACACGTTCCCAATTCTCAAGAACTGTCTCTTTCTTGAGTGGCAGCTCTTGAGATTGATTGGAAAATGGTAAAAGCTGCGTGTAGTTTAATCCTTTGCTATATCTTCAATAGGGATGTTATTTCTATGTCCTTGTCGAAAGCTTCTCTGCCTTTTAGTCCTTCGTTAACGAGCTCGATGATGAAGTTGCAGTAAATTTTCTTTGGCTTGAACTTTTTGACGAGGTCGCAAGCTGCCTTCATGGTTCCACCTGTGGCAAGCAAATCGTCGTGCAGGAGAATGATGTCGTTGCTGTCGATTGCGTCCTTGTGAATCTCGATAGTATCGATACCATACTCCTTTGCATAGCTTTCCTGGACAGTTTCGCACGGAAGCTTGCCTGGTTTTCTGCATAGTACTATCCCCGCTCCAAGCCTTTCTGCTATTGCTGATGACATCACGAATCCGCGGCTCTCAATACCCACTATTTTCGTGATGCCCTTGTCTTTATACAGTTCGTACATTTCGTCCGATATTTCCTTCAGGCATTTCGGATTCTTGAAGAGCGTTGTGACATCTCTGAAGTTTACGCCCTTGATAGGCCAATCTGGTATACTTCTTAGATTGGCTAAAAGCATTTCGTTGTTCATTTCTTCGATATATTGGTTTGTTTTTAATGTTTCACGTGTAACTTTATCGTCCTAACAGTATGAGCATCACATTGATGTCGCTGGGTGACACTCCGGGTATTCGACTTGCCTGCCCCAAGGTGTCCGGATCTATCTTTGCTAATTTCTGTCTTCCTTCTGTAGAGATTTCGTGTAGCTTGCTGTAGTCGAATCGCCCTTTTATTTTGATATTCTCTAAGCGGTGCATTTTCTCTGCTACGAGTTTCTCGCGCTCTATATAGCCTTTGTACTTCATGGCAATTTCGGCTGCTTCTGCTATCTCTTCCTTGCGGTTCGATGGTTTCTGCAGCACAGCTTTGAGCTCGGGAAGATGTTCTGCGAGATTCTTGAAGTTTAGCTCTGGTCGTGAAATGAGGTCTGATAATTTGCAGCCCATACGTAATGGGGTAGAGGAGAGGCTTTCTAATATTCCGTTGATTTCTGACGGCTTCACCGATGTATTCTGACAGAAATCCATTAAGGCCAGAATTCCTTCTTCTTTTTCTTTCCACCAATCGTAGCGGTCGCGCTTTGCCAGTCCTAAACGGTAGGAGATTGGTGTGAGCCGGGTGTCTGCATCGTCCTGGCGGAGTAAGATTCTGTATTCGGCGCGTGATGTAAACATCCTGTAAGGCTCGTCGACACCACACGTTGTAAGGTCATCAATGAGGACGCCGATATAGCTCTCGTCTCTTTTCATGACCAGAGGGCTGCCTCCTGAACATCTAATGGCTGCGTTGATTCCTGCTACTATTCCCTGGCCTCCTGCCTCTTCGTATCCTGTTGTACCGTTCACTTGCCCTGCAAAGAACAGACCTCGAATAATTTTCGATTCCAACGAATGGTTTAGTTGTGTCGGGTCAAAGTAATCGTATTCTATAGCATAGCCTGGACGGTATACTTTGGCATCGCGTAGTGCTGGTATCTTGTGGATGGCAGCTAATTGGATGTCAATAGGCATGGATGAAGAGAAGCCATTGAGGTACGTCTCATTGGTATCCTCCCCTTCGGGCTCGATGAAGAGCGGATGCTGGTCCTTGTCTGGAAATGTAGTGAGTTTAGTTTCTATTGACGGGCAATAGCGCGGACCCGTACTCTGAATCTGTCCATTATATAAAGGTGAATCTGCCAGTCCGCTTCTTAGCACTTCATGACATTCCTTATTTGTATAGCAGGTCCAGCATGGCAGCTGCTTCAACAGCCGATGAGGAGCCATGAAACTAAATTGATGGAAGTCGCTGTCTCCCGGTTGTTCCTCGAGTTCTTCAAAATGAATGCTGCGCTTATCCAGTCTTACAGGGGTGCCGGTCTTCATTCTTGCTGACCGTACTCCCCATCGTGTAATACTCTCTGTGAGATGGTGGACGGCTGGTTCCGCACATCGTCCTCCTTCGTATTTGTGCCTTCCAATGTGCATGAGGCCGTTCAAAAAGGTGCCTGCTGTAATGATAATACTTTTTGCCCGGAACTCAACGCCCCAGATAGTCTTCACGCCTACAGCTTCACCGTTCTCGACGAGCAGCTCTTCGGCCTGGTCCTGCCAGATGTCCAGATGGTCGGTGTTGTCGAGTACAGTCCGCCACTGCCAGATGAATTTGCCCCGGTCGCATTGTGCCCGTGGTGACCATACAGCAGGGCCTTTACCCTTGTTCAACATTCTGAACTGAATGGCGGTGGCGTCGGTCACCTTTGCCATCTGACCACCAAGGGCATCAATCTCTCTTACAATCTGTCCTTTTGCTATTCCTCCCACAGCGGGGTTGCAGCTCATCTGCCCAATTTTATTCATGTCCATCGTGATGAGGCATGTGCTTGCACCCATGTTGGCAGCTGCGCAAGCAGCCTCGCATCCTGCATGTCCTCCGCCGATGACCAGTACGTCGTACTTGAATACCATCTTGTTGTTTTTCGGCAAAAGTAAGCAATTAAATCGGATTTTTGGGGATTTAATTATTGTTTTTATCACCAAAAAATCGTATTTTTGCAGCCTTAGAAGAAAGTGGATACTCAAAAGTGGGTATTCCTTTTGCTGACGAGCGAATATCAGAGTACATTAATAATTATCAAGTAATTAAAATTAAAGCATTTATGTGGTTAATCAATTCACCTATCGGTAGGAAAGTGGTGATGTCCGT
>OMVH01000104.1 GCA_900314365.1 uncultured Prevotella sp.
TCGGCAATGAGAAGGATGAATCTTTCAAGAGCTCCATCGGGCAGATCTATCAGACTTTTGGTGGCGTGGACCTCTACCCCAGTGTGGAAGAAAAAGCCGCCATGCTGCTCTATCTCGTTACCAAGAACCATTCGTTCTCAGATGGCAACAAGCGTATTGCAGCCACCTTGTTCCTTTGGTTCATGAACAATAACGGCATCCTTTACCATGAGGACGGCACCAAGCGCATCGCCGACAGCACCCTTGTCGCCCTCACGCTGATGATAGCTGAGAGTCGGACGGAAGAAAAGGATGTCATGGTAAAGGTGGTCGTAAACCTGATTAATAAGAACAACGAATAATAGAGTATGGGAACAGCCTTGTTAGCCATGTGTTTTTGCGCAGTATCGCTTCTACTCGCACTCTTTGTCAGCCTGTCGCCCATAAGCGAGAAGGCAAAGATTCGGATGCTGTATGCCGGAGCTGTGGTGTCCTTTATCGCCGTACCTCTTATGGACCGTTACATTGCCGGACTGAATAGTTATCCCGAGGAGATGCGTTACCGTGGCGTGCTCGTCTTCATCAATACCATCTGCTGCTTTTGTTTCATCATGGTTTTCATGATTAAATACCAAGCCGTGAAGAAAAAAGCTGACACGTTGGAGTAGACGGTCGAACAACTGGAACAGGAACGTGCCACGGCAATGGTACAATCAATCAGTGAAGATAAGCGGCACAAGGTAGAAGAATGCCTCGAATGGTTCGCCAAGCGAATGTCGGTATTTTCAAAAGAGGAACAAGATACCATCAATGCTTGCGCCATCGCTTTTGTTGAGCGCAATCAAATCAACAGTCCCAACACGCCCATTCCCATTAACGAGCAATACAGTCAGGCCTGTCTCATGCAAGATGCCAGTCAAGCCTTTTTCTATGTAGGCAAGAGTCGAAAGGATATCTCCGCTTTCCTTGCCACTGTCTTTGCCTCCTACTTCCCTGCCGGTGAGTCATTCGTTTACAAAAAGATGCCAGGAGAGAAAGAGGCAAGCAGGAGAGGATTGGGAAAAAACAATAAACCAGCAGATTGTTTACATGAATAATATTGGCTCATAGTTCCCAATGATATAAAGAATTATAATGCGAAAAATGAATCTGAAGGACACGTGTTGCTACGTAGTGAAGCTCCCCAGTCATGCCAATATGTAAACCCCGACTCGTTTAGCATTGGTGACCAGGCTTTGGAAAGAACCTTGAAGAATCTTAAAGAAGAATCAGATTTTAAGGATGTTGTTCAAAACATAATAAATGGCGAATATGCCCCACTCTTTAAGCACTATAAGTATGAAGCAGAAAAGGAGTGGAGAATTATTCAAAGGGGAGAAGTGCCAAAGTATCAACTAAACAGTAATATCCTTATACCTCATATTGAGCTAAAGGTTGCTATTGCTTGTCTAAAGAGAATCATAGTCGGTCCATGCCAATCAAGCAAGGAAACTGTAAGAAATATACAAAAGTATATGTTAAATAAAGGATTAGCAGATATTGACGTAGAGTTATCGCAGATACCTTATAGGAATAGGCTGTAAAAGGATAAAAAGGCAGGAGAATCCTCAAACAAGGCGAGTATTTCTCTTATTTGAGAATTATTTTCTCCAGCCTTCTACGCCAAGCTGTAGTTGTCAAGGGATTTCTCTTTCGGAATAAGATGCATTGAATACTCGTTTCATCCTCACATTGTCATCGTCGTGAAGACGGCTAAGATCAGAATGAAGGACACGCAGAGCAGTAGATAATGGCGGAAGTGGGTGCTGTAGAGTAGATATAAAAAAATAGTCTACCCTCTCATCGGCTTGACACTACTTCTGAACGGCATGCTCAAGAGAGAAGCGCTTGACAAGCTCCTCAAGAGAAGTATTGAACTGACAGGTTGATTCTAATTACCTCCTAATCGAAGAGCCCGCAATCATGCCGGTCTTTTTGTTGATAACAGGCCGTCAACAACTATTTTCTATGTGTCGATTCTCGGTCTATCCGCTGGGCAGGGAGATAAACAGGCTCACAGGCAACATTCTTCCCAGCTATAAGCCCGGCAAGAATATCTACAGCCTTATTGGCCATCCCCACAGCATCCTGCTCCACGGCAGTAACCTTGGGATATACCATTTTACAGAGGTTTGTTCCCGAGAGACAAGCCACCAGAATATCCTGAGGAATCTTCATTCCATGCTGTTGGATAATACTCTTTGCACCCAACAAAGACATCTCCGTGAAAGCGTGAACGGCATCAAAAACAAGACCTTTGTCAAGCAATGATATAGCTGTAATCTCACCGTCACGGAAACTGACTCCACCATCCACTACAAGTTCTTCCCGATACGGAACATGCCATTTGGCAAGAGCATCCCGATAGCCATTGTATCTATCCACAGAATTGCTGATTCCAGCAGGTCCGCGCATATGTACAATTCGGGAACATCCTTGTCTAATGAGCTCTTCGGCGAGAAAAAAGGAGGAATTATAATCATCGCTCAGGACCTGAGGTGCCTTAATGTTAGCGACATGACGGTCGAAGAGCACCAAGGGCATTCCCTGTGCAATCAGCGATTCATAGAAAGCTTTATTTTTCTCTCCATCACAGACGCTGAGCAGAATTCCATCAACATGATTGTCTATCATCATATTCAGGTTGTCAAGTTCGTCCTTGTCGTTCTCATTGCTTTGAGCGAAAACCACACTATAGCCCAAAGCCTTCAGCCTGGCCTGTGCCGTCTCTATCACCATCGGATAGAAAGAAGTCTCTATCTCGGGTATCACGATGCCCACCACATGGGTTGACCGGGAGCGAAGGTTGGCGGCAGAGAGATTAGGACGGAACCCCATCTCCATGGCCGTGCGCTTGACAAGCTCACGGGTCTCCTCGCTGACATTCATGAAATCACCGTGCAAAGCACGTGACACCGTAGACTTAGAAAGATTCAAGGCCTTGGCAATATCAGAAATGGTTACATATCTCATGGTGCTCGTAGAAAATTGATTGACGTTGCAAAGTTAATATATAAAATGGTTACGCAAAGCTTTTTGAGCAAATAAAATAAAACTGAAACAGCTTCCGCAACCGTTTGCGCTTTTCGCAACCGATTGCGGGAACGGTTGCGGAAAAAGTCTGGTATATTTCCTTCTTACTATGCGCAAAAGCCACTAATTTTGCAGAAGAAACATAAATCAAAAAGAAATATGAAAAACAGTTCACAGTCAGGACGCCTCCCTCTGTTGAGCAAGTTTGCCTATGGCATGGGAGATGTAGGTTGCAACTTCAGTTGGATGTTTGTCGGCAACTTCCTTATGATCTTCTATACCGATGCCTTTGGTATCAGTATGGGTGCCGTTTCGGTACTAATGCTTTTCAGCCGTATCTGGGACGCCGTCAATGACCCCATCATTGGTGAACTCAGCGACCGCACACATACGCGCTGGGGCCGTTTCCGCCCTTGGTTGCTGATAGCAGCTCCCCTGACAGCCCTTGTTTTAGTGCTGACGTTCTGGGCACATCCTGGATGGAGCGACACAGCTAAAATCATCTATATGTCAGTAACCTATTGTATTCTTGTCTTAGGATATACCTGTGTGAACATTCCTTATGGTACGCTGTGTGGGGCCATGACACAGAACATTGATGAACGGGCAAAGATCAACACATTCCGTTCTGTCAGTGCCATGACAGCAATAGGCATCATCAACATCGTTACCATCCCGCTGATTCACTTCTTTGGCGGTGATGATATCAAGACCGGCTTCCTACTTGTGGCCATCCTTTACGGTTGTATATTTACCGCCTGCCATATCTTCTGTTTTGCCAATACCAAAGAGGTTGTGCCAATACCAAAGAAGCAGAAAATTCCAGTAAGCACACAGCTCAAAGCAGCCAAGCAGAACACTCCCTATCTCCTTGCGTTACTCGGACAGCTGCTCTTCGGGGTTATCAACTATGGCCGCAATGCCGACTTGGTGTATTATTTCAAATATGTAGAAGGTGATTCCAATCTCTTCTCCACCTATTCACTCGCCATCATCATTCCCTCTATCCTCGGTGCAGCAAGCTTTGTCTGGGTCTTCGAGAAGCTCAACAATAAGGGATGGGCAGCAGCCTTCTTCTCTTTCTGTACAGGAATAGCCACATTCATGCTCTATTTCTTCAGTCCTAACTCTTCACCACTGATGTTCTACATCTTTGCCATATTGACTCAATTCTTCTTCTCAGGATTCAATACAGCCATTTATGCCATCATTCCCGACTGCGTGGAATATGGTGAGTGGAAGACGGGAATCCGCAATGACGGCTTCCAATATGCATTTGTGTCTTTGGGTAACAAGATAGGCATGGCCATTGGTACTTCGCTGTTGGCATGGGCTATTGCTGATGCCGGATATGTCGCCAATACCGTACAGAATCATGAGGTCCTCGAGATCATCCACCACTGCTTCAGTACCATACCAGGTGTGCTGTGGGTTCTCACGGGATTTGTACTCCTCTTCTACAAGCTCAACCGTAAGACATACGACAAGATCTTCAGTGAATTGCAACAGAAAAAAGAATCAACAATAGATAAACAATAATCATTAAATTATTTCACTATGGAAGGAAATATGAAAGTTGCCGTTATGCTCGGCATTGGTAAAATGGGATTTACAACGCGTCCTATCCCTCAGCCCAAGGAAGATGAAGTGCTCGTCAAGCTTGAATACGTAGGTATATGTGGCTCTGATATCCACTATTATGAGCACGGAGCTATCGGCGACTACATCGTCAAGCCTCCTTTTGTTCTCGGTCATGAGCCCGGTGGAACCGTTGTGGAGGTAGGAAAAAATGTCCGTCATCTGAAAGTCGGTGACAGAGTGGCCCTGGAGCCCGGTAAAACCTGCGGCCATTGCGAAGCCTGTCGTACCGGCAACTACAACCTCTGCAATGACGTTATCTTCTTCGCCACACCACCTGTTGACGGTGTTTTCCAAGAATACGTCGCTCACGAGGCTGACCTCTGCTTCAAACTCCCCGACAATGTCGACACAATGGAAGGTGCACTCATAGAGCCCTTAGCTGTTGGTTTCCATGCTGCCAATCAAGGCGGAGCACACATCGGGCAGACTGCTGTGGTCTTCGGTTCTGGATGCATAGGCCTGATGTCGATGATGGCCTTAAAGGCTCAGGGCGTTGGAAGGGTCTATGTCGTCGATGTCATGGACAAGCGCTTAGAGAAGGCTGAGGAACTCGGAGCTACCGTAGTCATCAATTCCAAGAAAGAGAACGTACAGGAACGCATCAATGAGCTCACTGACGGACGCGGCGTTGACCTCTGTATAGAGACCAGCGGACAGGAGATATGCACCCGCCAGGCTGTAGACATCACACGCAAGGGAGCTACAATCGTCTTCGTTGGCTACCCAGCCTCAGGAGAAGAGACACTGCCCGTCAGCAAGATCCTTGACAAGGAGCTTACTTTCAAGAGCGTGTTCCGCTACCGTCACATCTACCCCATGGCCATTGAGGCCGTCGCCACTGGCAAAGTCAACGTCAAAGGCGTTGTCACCAATGTCTTCGATTTCGATGACATACAAAATGCTATGGACCGCAGCGTCAATGACAAAGCCGACATCGTGAAATCCGTGGTGAAAATCTCGTAAGATAAGTCTGTAATACGCCGCGTATGCCGTAGTTGCTACGCGGCGTAACAACATTCACCACCTCGGGAGTGATGTAAATGACTGTGTCACGGGGAGTCTGTCGACGGCAGCTTATCCTTGACGAGCCATTGCTACCGCACTTTCATACGGTCGCCGGCATGGAGCTTAAAGGGGGCACCTTTAAAGGTTAAGTGCTGTTGTCCATGCTAACACTGGATGTATGCAGAGGCCCCACGATACACATCTGGACTCACAGTGATTTGTATGTTCATCTTCTTCTATCTTTTTCGCACAGATATGTAGAATATTTCAAAGTAATAGCAAAAAACAAGAACAAATTAGCTCATTTTATCTTGTCATACACTTTCTTGCTGACGAACTTCTTGGTCCATTTCACCGCGGGTCTGCCGGGGTTGGTGCCCACGGCGAGATGGGCGGCACGGGAGCCGGGAGCGGCACCATGCCAGTGGAGCACGTTGGGCGGGCAGAGGGCCACGTAGCCGGGACGGAGCACCTCTACGGGCTTGCCCTTTAGCTGATGGTAGATGACTCCGTCGGTGACCAAGAGAACCTGACCGCCCGGATGCTCGTGCCAGGCATTATACACACCGGGCTCGAAGACGACGTTGTGGATGCCGGGAGCTCCCGATGCGTTGTTGGACTCCAGGGTGTTGGACAGCAGCACCTTACCCGTGAACGTGGGCAGCTGCAGGAGCGAGTCGCCGGGAGCAAACATGCTGATGTCGGTGCGGGCGTTATGATGGGGATATTCCTCCATCGCGAGGTGGTTGTAGGCCTCGTCGGTGACGGTGTTGTCAGCGTCGGTATAAGTCGTTGCCGGCTTCCAGTCCTTGTCGTAGATGACAATCTGCTGAAACCAGTTGTCCGGTGCGGCCCCGTGCCAGTGGCGTGTCCCGGCGGGGATGTGCAGCACGTCGCCCTTGCGGAGCACCTGCGCTGCCCTACCCTCCTGCTGGTAGATGCCCACGCCGCCAGTGACAAGGATGTCCATGCCGCCGTGGCGGTACCAGTTGCTGTGGGCACCAGGCGCGAAGGTGATGACATTGGTCGTCGGGAAGTTATAAATGCTGTCCTTGGCGA
>OMVH01000135.1 GCA_900314365.1 uncultured Prevotella sp.
CTTCTCGTTGTCTTCGCTGTCTCTTTCTTCGGGTGGTTCGAGATACGCCTGCCGTCCTCTTGGGGCAACAAAGTAGACACAAAGGCCTCCACAACGACCGGTCTGCTGTCCATCTTCCTCATGGCGTTCACCCTCGTACTGGTGTCATTCTCCTGCACCGCGCCCATCGTAGGCCTGCTGCTCGTCGAAGCCGCCACCTCGGGCAATTGGATAGGGCCAGCCGTCGGCATGTTCGCCTTTGCACTGGCTTTAGCACTGCCGTTCACGCTTTTTGCCATCTTCCCTTCATGGTTGAAGTCAGCACCGAAATCAGGCTCCTGGATGAACACCATCAAAGTGGTACTAGGCTTCATAGAACTTGCCTTCTCGCTGAAATTCCTCAGCGTAGCCGACTTGGCTTACGGCTGGCATATTCTCGACCGTGAGGTGTTCCTGTCACTGTGGATCGTCATCTTCGCTGCCATGGGATGCTATCTCGTTGGATGGTTAAAGTTCCAGAGCGACGAGACGGGCGGCGACATCAACCGTCCGAAACCTGTGCCGAGCATCATGCTTGGACTCTGCTCACTGGCCTTTGCCGTCTATATGGTGCCGGGTCTCTGGGGGGCTCCCTGCAAGGCTGTGAGCGCTTTTGCTCCACCGATGAATACACAGGACTTCAATCTCAGTAAGGACGAAGTCAAAGCAGCCTTTACGAATTACGACGAAGGCATGGAGGCTGCCCGCAAGGCTCATAAGCCCGTGCTGCTCGATTTCACAGGATTTGGCTGTGTGAACTGCCGGAAGATGGAAGCTGCTGTGTGGACCGACCCCTCAATAGCCCAAAAGCTCACAAAGGATTATGTGCTCATCTCGCTGTTCGTCGATGACAAAACTCCGTTGGCTAAGCCTATAGAGGTGAATGAAAACGGGCGCAAACGCACACTGCGCACGGTAGGCGACAAATGGAGCTATTTGCAGAGTTCCAAGTTCGGTGCCAACACTCAGCCATTCTACGTGGCTGTCGACAACGAGGGACACCCATTGAACGGCTCCTATAGCTATAAGGAGGATGTGGCACAGTATCTTGATTTCCTCGACAAAGGAATAAAGCACTACGCGGATCGTCCGTAGATACACTATACATTATTTTATAATCATCTTATGTTTATGAAGAGATTACTTGTAGCCGCCACAGCACTGCTGGTCACTGTCCCGGTGATAAATGCACAAAATCTCCAGCTCAATGCCAAGAACATTGACAAGATTGTAAAGAGCATGACGCTCGAGGAAAAAGCTCAGCTCGTTGTTGGTGGAACAGGCATCGTAAAAGAAGGCAAGGTCGACGGGACGCAGCCCGAGGCCGTCTTTGGTGCTGCCGGCATGACAAAGGCCATTCCACGCCTCGGCATCCCTGGCACAGTCCTTACTGATGGCCCTGCCGGTGTGCGCTTTAATCCTGAACGAAAAGGTGACAGCCGCACCTACTATTGCACAGCTTTCCCTATCGGAACTCTCATTGCCTCATCGTGGGACAGGCAGAATGCACGCAGTGTAGGAGAGGCCATGGGACGCGAGGTGCTCGACTACGGCTGTGATGTGTTGTTGGCTCCGGGTATGAACATCCATCGCAATCCGCTTTGCGGACGCAACTTCGAGTACTTCTCCGAAGACCCGGTGCTCAGCGGAAACATGTCGGGCTACGAGATTCTCGGCGTGCAGAAGAACGGTGTGGGAACGTCGGCCAAGCACTTTGCTGCCAACAGTCAGGAGACTTACCGTACACAAAACAACTCCGTCGTGGGACAGCGTGCCCTGCGAGAAATTTATCTGAAGAACTTCGAGCTCGCACTCAAGATAGGCAACCCCTGGACGGTAATGGCATCCTACAACCGTCTCAATGGTCCCTATACACAGGCCAGCAAGACTCTGCTGCACGACTGGCTGCGCGGTGAAATGGGCTATCAGGGCATCGTAATGACCGACTGGACTGGGCGCCGCAACACGGCTGAACAGATAAACGCCGACGACAACCTGCTTGAATGGGGATTGGATTCCCAGGTGCAGGATATCATTGAAGGAGTGAAGAACGGCAAGATTACGATGGCAACACTTGACCAGAGTGTGAAGCGCATGCTTCAGTATCTGGTGAAGACGCCTCACTTCCGCCACTTCCAGTATCCGGGTCAGACCGATCTGAAAGCACATGCCTTAGTGTCGAGAAAGGCTGCCGAACAGGGCATCATTCTTTTAAAGAACGAGGGCAACGTACTTCCACTGAAGACTTCAGCCCAAGTGGCACTCTTCGGCCAGGGCTCTTACCGCGGCTTCTTAGCTCATGGTTGGGGCTCCGGCGAGGTGAATAAGGCCTATGTGGTGAATCTGTGCCAAGGACTCGAGAACGACGGCTTCGCGCTGAATCCTGAGTTGAAGTCGCTCTATGAGGATGCCGACAACGAGGTGGCCGTGAGTCGCAGCTACGCCGACCGCCGTGCCAAGGAGAGCGATGTGGCTGTGATTACCTTTAAGCGCAATGCCGGCGAGGGCAGCGACCGCCATAACACGGAAGGTGACTGGAAACTCAGTTCGCTGGAACGCAACCTTCTGCAGAATGTCTCGGCCGCCTTCCATGCCCAGGGTAAAAAGGTCGTGGTTGTACTTAATATCGGCGGAGTCATTGAGACTGCCAGCTGGCGCGACCTTGCCGACGCCATTCTCCTGCCCTGGCAGCCCGGACTCGAAGGTGGCAATGCCATTGCAGATGTCGTCAAGGGTACCGTCTGCCCTTCAGGAAAATTGCCTATGACCTTCCCCGTGAACTACGAGGATATTCCTTCGTCTAAGAATTTCCCCTTCGATTTTAAGAACGAGAAGTTCGACGAGCATGTAAAGAACATCGGCTTTACCAACTACGACGAAGGCATCTGGGTGGGCTACCGCTACTTCACCACCAAGGGCGTGAAGGTGGCTTATCCTTTTGGCTACGGTCTCTCTTATACCACATTCGTCTATGGCAATGCCAAGGCTGAAGTCAAGGGTGACAAGGTGGTAGCCCGTGTCACGGTGACCAACAAAGGCCATGTAGCCGGACGCGAGGTTGTGGAACTCTACGTTGCCGCGCCCTCCGGCGCAATGGAGAAGCCGGCTCGGGAGCTCAAGGACTTTGGCAAGACCGCACTACTTCAGCCCGGCCAGTCAGAGGTGCTCACTTTCGAGGTTCCCCTCAGTCAGCTTGCCAGCTTCGATGAGAAGACCAACAGCTGGGTGCTCGATGCAGGACTCTACAAGGCTCAGTTTGGCGCCAGCGTGGAGGATATCCGTTGCTCACAGGACTTCAGTGTGAAGAAAGGCAATGTAAGAAAGTGCCCCACCGTAATCTGACATCTTCCTTATAATACTCCTATAAGGCCCGGCAACTGTCGGGCCTTTTATTTTCACCCTACCGGCTTGCAGGCTTTCCTCTCTTGCAACAAGTCCGTCACAGTAAAGGCCTCTTGCCCATCCCCGAAAGGGAAACACGGCAAGAGGCCTTTTATCATTCACGGACCTACAGGGTCCTCATTTCCATTAACGTCCATAACCCGGATTCTGCTCCAAGAGATGGTTCGCATTGAGAATACTGTAGTGGATGGGGAAACGGTTCAGGTTCTCGTTGTGAGTAGCCTTATGGTCCCACCAGTCCTCATTGACGTAGGCATCCCAACGCACGAGGTCTGTGCGGCGACGGCCCTCAGAGAGGAACTCCACCTGCCATTCGTCCAGCATACGGTATTTGTCCAAATTGGCTGCTGTCACGGGGTCAGGGTCAACACCATCAGCGAAGTAGCGCTTCCTCACCTTATTAATCAACTCGGCAGCACCAGCCTTGTCGCCCAGTCGCATCTTGCACTCGGCAAGCATGTAGTAAACCTCAGCGAGCCTGATAACAGGTACATCAGGATTGTACATCAGCTTGACGTCATCCTCCGTAGGACGCGGGCTTATCTTCGTCACCCTGATACCCGAGTTCTCCTCAGCCGTGGCGATGGTCGAAGGCAGGTCAGCTACAGAGTTGTAGAGATAGCTTCCATCGTCCTTTCTGTAACGGTCGTTCTTCACTCGCGTGAAGTAAGCCACCTGGTCCACCTCGTCGATGACCTCGCCTTTATACTCACGGCTGCCGAGACATTTCCATTCGGGATTCAGAGGATTGACGAGCTTGCCCACGATGAACATACCTTTGTACTTGCCTCCGCCCAGATAGACATAATTCTGCTTGCGGATGTCCTTGTCGCTGAACTTCTGATAAGCTCCGCCCAGCTTATAGGTGTAGCGCTTCCCCGTGGGGTCGAGGCCCGGGAGGAGTCCGTTGGCATTGTTCGAGCCAGAATTCTCCAGTCCGCCCAAGTAGTTACGATAATTGTAGGGCACCATATTGACAAACTGCATGCCATCGGTTTCGAGTTTCGCGTTCTCGCTCGGTACACTCCAGATGATTTCCGGGCTCGTGTCGTTGTTGAATCCGAAGATATTCGTCCAGTCGGGGTCGAGAGCATAGGTGCCATACTTGCCGTCGATGATGTCCTGGCAAATCTGTGCGCACTCCTTGTACATGTCCTTACGGATGTAGGCCATGGCATTGAAGTAGAGTTCGGCCTTGATGGCAGCGGCTGTAGCAGCATGGATGGAGCCCGTCTCCTGTTCGCCGAGCGTCTTCTTCACGGGCAGATTGGGCAGGGATACTGTGAGCAGCGAGTCGATGAAGTTGAAGGTCTGCACGTCGGTCGACCGTCCCTTCACCTCACTCTGCGTGGTGGTGTAGAGGGGCATACCGCCGAAGAGGTCGAGTCCCTTGAGGTAGAACCAGGCCACGAGTGTCTGCAACTGGCTCAGCATGCTCTGCTGAGTGCCCTCGGCAAAGCCCAAGCGCTTGAAGTCGACCTGCTGCAGATCTTCCAGGGCATCCCAGGAGAGAGCCACACCCATCTGCGACAGGCGCCATCCCTCCTGGATACAGGTCATGTCCTCGGTGTACTCATGATGGTGGAACTTCTGATAGACACCGCCGTTGAACCAGTCGGAGCCTCGGGTGGGAATGCAGAACTCGTCAGTGCCTAATTCCTGCAAGCGCCAAAGATTCTCGTTATGGGCCGCATACCAGCGCCAATGTGTGAAGGGGCGGGCAAAGCGCTGCCACACGGCATTCTGACTTTGATAGTAGTTGTCGGGTACCACCTGGGAAGAGAACTCAGGGTCAACGTCGCACGAGGATACGCCCACGACGGCGAGCAAGGCCAACAACGCTGAACGGAAAAGATATCTTGTTTTCATAATGTGTATGTCGTTTTTAGAAGTTAAACTGCATGCCGAAGGTCCAGGTGCGCACATTGGGATAGAAGTCGCTCCAGAATTTCTCTGTACCCTGGTCCCAACCCGTGATGTTCACCTCGGGATTCATACCGCTATAGCCTGTGATGCAGCAGACGTTGCCGCAGGTTCCCCACAGACGTACCGAGTTGACAAACTTCGTGTACTTCTTGAGGTTGAAGGTGTAGCCCAACGTGATAGCGTCGATCTTCAGGAAGGTGCCGTCCTCAAGATAGAAGTCGCAAATCTGCTTCTCGCCCTTTATCTCGTTGTACTTGGTGTAGGTGTCTTTCAGCACATTGTGATTGCCCATACCCTGGATTCCAAAGTACATGGGCAGCGTGTTGTAGACATCGAAGTCAATCCACGAGCGGAGGTTGATACCGAAGTCGAAACCCTTCCATGTGACGGTGTTCTGCCAGGCAGCAATGAGCTTTGGAGTATAGTTTCCGATGTAGCGCTTGTCGAGCTCGGTCTTCTTAGCAGCCGGAATCACGTTGTTGTCCTTGTCGTAGAGCAGGAAGCTGCCGTCCTTATCGAAGCCTGCGAACTTCCAGATGTAGAACTGTCCGATGGTGGAGCCGGCCTCGATGCGTGCGGCGTCACCCGGTGAGCCCGGTGCGGGGAATCCGTTGCTGTTGTAATGGGTGTTGTCGCCCCAAAGGGTCTTTATCTTACCGCTGTTGTGGCTGAGGTTCAGGTTCGACGTCCACACCACCTCCTTGGTCTTCACCGGAGTGCCTCCGACCTCAAACTCCCAACCTTTGATTTGCATCTTACCGATGTTCTGCCATTGGTTGTCCTGCGTGTAAGGGGGTTGCGGCACAGCCACCTGATAGAGCAGGTCGTCGATATTGCGGATGAAGTAGTCGAACTTTCCGTAGAGCCGACCTCCGAGGAGCGAGAAGTCGACACCGAAGTTCCATTCCTTCTTCTTCTCCCATCCGAGGTTGGGGTTCACGTTCTGCGTCTTGCCGTAGCTCTTGGCCCAGGAACCGTCGGGCAGCAGCCAGTAAGCATCGGAACCGAGCAGATTGGCCATATAGGTGGCACCGAAATTGTTGTTGCCGGTCACACCATAGCCCACACGGAGCTTCAGGTCGTCAATCCATTTGATGCTCTTCATGAACTTCTCGTTCGAGATGCGCCAACCGGCGGAGAGCGACCAGAAATCGGCCCAACGGTTGTCCTTGGCAAACTTCGACGAACCTTCGTGACGAATGGAGGCAGAAGCCATATAGGTGTCCTTATAGGCGTAGTTCACACGTCCGAAGAGTGAGAAGAGCTTCTCGGTGACATCCTTCGAGGAATTCATCGAGGCCTTACCGTCGGAGAGCGCCGTTCCCTGACCCATGTCCCAATACTTCACGCCGTCGACGGAGAAGTTGTAGTTGCTCATGTCGAAGCTGTCACCATTGTGCTCGAAGTAGGAGTAGCCGGCCACAGCCTTCACGCTGTGACCGCCTTCGAACTCATGCGCGTAGTTGAAATAGCCTTCATAACTGAGGTTCTCTGTCTTGCTGAAACCGAGATAGGCCGAGCCTTTGTGGTTGTCGGTGAGCGAGCTGCGCGAGTAGCTCGGATTGTAGGTGTGGTTTTCCCACTGGCGGTTCTCGTAGCCGATGGTCTGTTGAAAACTGAGCCCGGGCACTGGCTTGATGTTGAGCTTCATCACCATCTCGGGCTTGAACCACTTGTCCACGCCGTAGTAATCGTAGAGATAGGCGTCGGCCACGGTGTTGTAATCGAGCGACTCGTTGAGCCAGATGTTATAGCCTGTGGGGTCGTCGGGATTGTAGGGCGAGCGCGTGGGGTTGTTCTGCAAAGCCTGCTCAAAGTTGGGATAATGGTTTTTGCGCGACGACTGCCGGTAGTCCACCAACGGGCGGAGCTCCAGCCAGCCGTCGAAGAGCTTGAAGTTGGCATTGAAGCGGCCTCCGTAGTCCTTACGGCTGTCGACAATGGCGATACCCTCCTGCTTCTCGTAGTAGAGCGAGGCAAAGATTTGGGCCAGGTCGGTACCGTACTGCAATGAAAGGTGGTGCTTGGTGGAGAAATTGTGATGATTAATCATCTCGTCGAACCAGTCGGTGTCGCCTCCGTAGTCGGTTCCAATCTTATGCTCGGCATACTCGCGCCCGGTGAGCATCTCGGGTGCGTTGTACGACTGCTTGCGCTGGAATTCGTTGCTGTAGCTCAAGTGAATTTTGCCATTGGTGTTCGAGCCGCTCTTCGTCGTGATGAGAATCACGCCCGAGGCTGCACGCGTACCGTAGATGGCTCCGGCAGAGGCATCCTTCAGCACGTCGATCGACTCGATGTCCTCCTGAGTGAGCGACCGGATATCACCACCGGGGAAGCCGTCGATGACGATGAGTGGCGAGCGGCCGGCATTGATGGATGTCATACCACGGAGCTGGAAGGTGGTACCGGAGTTCACACTTCCGATGTTGTTCATGATAAGGCCGCCTATCTTTCCCTGCATGGCGGTGGAAATGTCAGCTCCGCCTACTCCCACCATCAAATCTTTGGCCTTGACGGAAGTGATGGCCGAGGTCACCTCCTTCTTGTCGAGTGTTCCATATCCGATGACCACCACCTCGTCGAGTTTCGAGATGTCTTCTTTCATCGTCACACTCATCCCCTGCGCAGCCTCTGCACGCTGGGTGACAAAGCCCACGCTCTTGAACTCGAGCGTCGATTTTCCGGCTGGCAGTTTCAGGCTGAACTTACCATCGGCATCAGTGACGGCAGCATAAGAAACATCGGCTCCCACTACCCGCACGACGACGCCGGGCAAGGGATTGCCTTCATTGTCAACAACAGTGCCACTCGCTGTGACACCTTTTGCCTGGGCCGTAATGGCAATACCCCCCCCGGAGGCATAAGCAGCCACATTACCGCCCAAAGAGAGGAGTGAAAGGGCCAACACCCCGGCTCCCAAAGAAGAGATTCTTTTCCTCATAAATGATTGGTTTAAGGTTTAAGTACTCGTTGTAGTTCTCAAATTTGTCCTGGCACAGCCTCAGCACGGCAGTTCTTACAGCAATGATCCCGTCAGCCACAGCCTTTCAAAGGCAAAGCTAAGTAGGAACACAGGGAGGAATGCTCTGAGCGTAGTTGGCACAGTGTCAGTTCATTATGTCGTGTATTCTTACAGATTGAAGAGTAAAAGCTCTTGTTAGATTTACAAAGATATATAAATTTAAGGAATGACCTCCATAATCTATTACTAATTCATGTTAAAAATACAATATATTCGTTTTGTCTGCAAAGCAAACGAATTAGAGAAAACATAATCCAACAAGGTGAATATAGCGACTACTGACTTCGTCCACATGCCATCCCAAATCTCTCTTCAGAAATGTCATAGCACGCGGACAATCAGAGACCGACATTTTATCCAAAGGGTTTAGCTCTTTCATTTAAGATTTGTCGGACGGGGGATACAAGCAGCGACAGCCTCAGAAAGGTGGATTCTTGCCATTCTCGTCATAGGGACACCCACAATGAGTATACACAAGTTTCGGAAGTTTAATCATCCCTTATATGGGTAAACTTTGTGGCTGTCCGCGAGCCGATGAATCAACCTCTTCAAGGCTGGAAGTTAGCTATGCTCTCGTGCTTCGAAGATGCGCGAGAGCGTAGCCTGGGGTATGCCCTATCCACATACCCTGCGTCGGCCTCGGAGAGGTCGGGGGCATCTCGGCAGAGATGCACGTAACCCCAGCCGAGCGTAGCGAGCCTGGGGTATG
>OMVH01000154.1 GCA_900314365.1 uncultured Prevotella sp.
AATCAGTAATCGCTGATATAACTGTTGATTATCCATAACTTGATGTCCTGCATTTAAAGGCTCTCTCGATATTACCAAATGCGTCACCCTAAATCTCTTGCTTTTTCTTATAAGTTGCTGATTATCAATAACAGTATTCTATCTCAACAAAAAAGCGACGAAGTCGGGACCAGGTTGCATTTTCCAATCCTCCGAGCCGAGAGCTGATTACAGCCGTATATGAAAGAGCAGAACAAGAAAAATGTGATTTTTTCCTTTCACATGTTCCTTTGTCGTAATAAATCACTAACTTTGCAGTTATATATATAAGGTAGAAACCACAATTAAAAGATTTATGAAACTTAGAAACTTTCTCGCAGCGATATTGCTCTTTGTTGCGGGTACGGCGATGGCCCAGCAGATGCCACCCGTTCCCCGCGATACGGCATATCGCGTAGGTAAGCTTTCAAACGGCCTGACCTACTACATCCGTTACAACAACTGGCCTGAGCACAGGGCAAACTTCTACATTGCCCAGAAGGTTGGTTCTATACAGGAAGAGGAAAGTCAGCGCGGTCTGGCCCACTTCTTGGAGCACATGGCCTTCAACGGAAGCGACCATTTCCCCGGCAACGCCCTCATTGAGTGGTGCCGTGCTGTGGGCATCGAGTTCGGCGGTGACCTCAATGCCTACACGGCCATCGACCAAACGGTCTACAACATCGACAACGTGCCCACCACGCGTCCCGGTGCCGTAGACTCGTGTCTGCTCATCCTGCGCGACTGGTCGTGCGGACTGACCCTCGACCCGAAGGAGATTGACAAGGAGCGCGGCGTCATCCACGAGGAATGGCGTATGCGCACGAGCGCCTCAAGCCGCATGTTCGAGCGCAACCTGCCCAAGCTCTACCCCGGCAGCAAGTACGGTGTGCGCTACCCTATCGGCCTGATGAGCGTTGTCGACAACTTCACTCCTAAAGAACTCATCAACTACTACCGCAAGTGGTACCATCCCGACCACCAGGGTATCATCGTTGTCGGCGACGTGGATGTCGACAAAGTTGAGGCAGCCATCAAGAAGCTCTTCGGCTCCATCAAGAATCCCGCCAACGAGGCTCCGCTTGTGGACGAGCCCGTGCCCGACAATGCCGACCCCATCGTTGTGGTGGACAAGGATAAGGAGCTGCAGACACCTATGGTTGACCTGATGATAAAGCACGATGTCTTCCCCGACAGTCTGAAGGGAAGCCCCATGTACCTCATCAACGAATACATCAAGCAGGCAGCACTGACGATGCTCAACCTGCGTCTCGACGAGGCCTCGAAGAAGGCCGGCAGCCCCTTTGTCAACGCTCAGGCCGACGATGGCTCCTACATCTACGCCAAGACCAAGGACTGCTTCGAGCTCAACGTTCTGCCTAAGGACATGGCTCACACTGCCGACGCGCTGAAGGCAGCCTACGTGGAGGCCCGCCGCGCTGCCCTCTTCGGCTTCACGCCTACGGAGTACAAGCGCTTCCAGGATGACTACATGAGTCAGCTCGACAAACAGTACAGCAACAAGGACAAGCGCTACAACGGCTATTTCTACTCGCAGTGCCTGGGCAACTTCTTACAGAACGAGCCCATGCCGTCCATTGACTACACCTACCAGATAATGAAGCAGGTGGTGCCCATGATTCCTGCCGACGCCGTGAACGCCATCATGAAGGAGCTCGTGCCTGAGAACGACAGCAACATGGTGATTATCAACTTCAACATCGAGAAGGAAGGCAACGTCTATCCCACCGAGGCCCAGCTTCTCAATGCCATCAAGGCTGGCAGGGCTGAGAATATCACTGCTTATGTGGACAACGTGAAGAGCGAGCCGCTCATCACTCAGAAGCCCAAGGCTGGCACCATTAAGAAGGAAGAGAAGAATGACCGCTTCGGCTACACCAAGCTCTACCTCTCCAACGGCGTGAGCGTCATCCTGAAGAAGACCGACTACAAGAAGGACCAGGTCATCATGACGGGAACCGGCGGCATGGGCGAGTGCGCCTATGGCAAGAACGACTTTGCCAACCTCAAAGCCTTCGACGACGTCATCGGCAACAGTGGTCTGGGCAACTTCACGCTCACTGAACTGCAGAAGGCTATGGCCGGAAAGATAGCCAACGCCAACCTCACGATGGGCCAGCGGAGAATGGCCATCGACGGCAGCGCCACACCTAAGGACGTGGAGACAATGCTGCAGATGGCTTATCTCTACTTCACATCCATCAAGAAGGATACCGACTCCTACAGCAATCTCCTTCAGCAGTATGCCACGACACTGAAGAACCGCAAGCTCTCACCTGAGCGTGCTCTCGGCGATTCGTTGACCGCCACCCTCTACCGTCACAACTGGCGGCAGGCTCCGCTCCTGGAAGAGAACATCAAGGACATCAACTACGACCGCATCCTGCAGATGGCTAAGGAGCGCACTGCCAACGCCCGCGGCTGGGAGTTCCAAATCATCGGCAACTTCGACGAGGCCACCATCCGCAATCTTGTATGCCAGTACTTAGGTGCTCTGCCCGCAAAGGGTAAGGCCGAGACAGGCAAGCGCATCGTGACTCTTGAGACACGCAACGTGGAGAACATCTTCAACCGCAAGATGGAGACTCCTAAGGCCAATGCCTACATGATATGGCTCAACGAGAAGATGCCGTTCTCACTGCCCACTTACATCCAGGCCAGTATGGCCGGACAGGTGCTCGAGATGATTTATCTGCAGAAGATTCGCGAGGATGCCAGTGCCGCCTACTCCTGCGGTGCCTATGGCGCTGCCACTCTCGAGGACGACGGCTATCACGTGGTGCAGATGTTAGGCGTCTGCCCGATGAAGCCCGAGAAGAAGGACATTGCTCTGAAGATTATGACCGACGAGGCCAACAACCTCGCCAAGAGCTGTGACGCTGAAAAGCTCGCCAAGGTGAAGACGCTCATGCTCAAGCAGATTGACGACCGCGCCAAGACCAACAGCTACTGGAGCAACATCATCGAGTACTTCGACCGTATGCACGTGGACCTCTACACCGACTACAAGAAGGTGGTAGAGGCTCAGACTCCCGCCACGATTTCTGCTTTCATGAAGCAGTTCCTGGCCACAGGCAACAAGGTGACCGTTGTCATGCTGCCTGAGACGAACAAGTAACCATAGCCTACTCATGATAATGTAAGGCCGGGCTCCCCGCATAAGGGGATGTCCGGCCTTTCTCATGCAGTAGCAGCAGGTAAGTATTCCACGTGCAGGGCATGGCGTTGCGCCCGTGGCCGTCTGAATTCCGCAAACTTGCGAAAGAAAAACGCAAATTCCTTTGTCACTCTTTTCATTTCCACTATCTTTGCCAATAGTTACATCACAGAGCTTACACCAATGGTAAAAACCAACAAACACCACGTGGGTCTGCTTCCACAAGTCATCATTGCCATCATCCTCGGTGTGGCAACCAGCTATGTGCTGCCCGACTGGGGAATCCGCGTGTTCCTCACCTTCAACGGCATCTTCGGACAGTTCCTCGGCTTTATGATTCCGCTCATCATCATAGGTCTCGTCACTCCGGCCATTGCCGACATCGGTCGCGGGGCGGGCCGACTGCTCGTAGTGACGGTGGCCCTGGCTTACGCCGACACTGTGATAGCGGGTCTTCTGGCCTACGGCACGGGGTCATGGCTCTTTCCCTCGATGGTGGACTCCGTTGGCACCATACCTCATGTGGAGAAAGGCTTAGCCCTGGAGCCATTCTTCTCCATTTCCATACCACCGCTGACAGGGGTCATGACGGGGCTTGTACTCTCGTTCATCGTCGGTCTCGGCATAGCCTACGGACGACTCACCACGCTGAAAAACTGTTTCGACGAGTTCAAGTACATTGTGGCAAAGGTCATTGACAAGGGCATCATCCCTTTCCTGCCCCTCTACATCTTCGGCATCTTCCTCAATATGACACACAACGGACAGGCCGGAAAAATAATGATGGTGTTCGCTCAGGTGGTAGTGGTCATCATCGTGCTCCACGTCTTCATCCTTGTCTACGAGTTCTGCATCGCCGGAGGCTTCGTGCGTCGCAATCCCTTCCGTCTGCTGTGGGCCATGCTTCCGGCCTATCTCACAGCCCTGGGCACAAGCTCGTCGGCAGCCACCATACCGGTGACACTGAAACAGACTATTCAGAACGGAGTGAGCAAGGACATCGCCGGCTTCACCATTCCGCTCTGTGCCACCATCCACATGAGTGGCAGCGTGATGAAGATAACGGCCTGTGCCCTCGTGATATGCCTCGTTACAGGTTTGCCTCATGGCTTTGGTCATTTCCTCTATTTCATTCTCATGTTAGGCATCTGCATCGTCGCCGCACCCGGTGTGCCCGGCGGCAGCATCATGGCCTCGTTGGGTGTGCTGGCCTCCATCCTCGGTTTCAACTCCGAGGCGCAAGCTCTCATGATAGCCCTCTATATCGCCATGGACAGCTTCGGAACAGCCTGCAACGTGACCGGCGACGGAGCCATCGCACTGATAGTCGACAAAATTTTCCACCGGCAGAAAGCGGCAAGCTGAAGGTTTGCACTGAATGGCACAGCCACAGGGGCAAGTGGAACATTTTAGCGAAAAACATGTGCACATATCTCCAGCTTAGGAGAGGCCGTCGCAGCCTGCATGATGCGCTGTCACCGGACTGTGTTTTGCTTACCCCTTTTTAGCGTATCTCCTTTTGAGAAGCTCCCGACCTCCGAGGCCATTCCCCGTGGTATTGACAGGACGCTGTCCCCCAGGCTCGCTTCGCTCGCCAGATGCTTCCTGCGTCTATGATGAGAAACACTCTACGAACCCTTCTTATGTCATGTCTGTTAAAATATGATTGACAGATAGGCATGTCATACCCCAATTACATACACCTTTATATATATTGTAGGAAAAACTTAATGTATGTCATAATGTCTTTATTGTGGAATAGGATTTGTATCTTTGCATATCAAAAACGAATTTCAGCACATTATGGACAGAATACACGATTTGACTTTTGGAGGGGAGCGTCCCCTCTTCGGCACTCATGACGTCTTGCTCGACAACATCACCATCACAGACGGTGAATCGGGCATCAAATGCTGTCATGACCTTCAGTGCCGCGACAGCCGCTTCTATGGCAAATACCCCTGGTGGCACGTTGACCGCAGTCTGATTACCGGCTGCTATTTCGCACCCGAGAGTCGTTCGGCTATCTGGTACAGCAACGACATGGTGATGCGCGACTGCGTCATCGACGGACCAAAATTCTTCCGCGAGATGCGAAACCTGACGATAGAGAACGTAACTATCAACGATGCCGATGAGACCTTCTGGCGCGTGAACGGATTGAAGGTCAAGAACCTGACCCTGCACGACGGTACCTATCCCTTCATGTTCTGCAATGACATCTATGTCGACGGTCTAAACTCTGATTCCAAATACGTCTTCCAGTACTGTAAGAACGTGGAAGTGCACAACGCGAAGATTACCACCAAGGACAGTTTCTGGGAGTGTGACGGCGTGACTGTCTACGACTCCGAGCTCGACGGCGAATACTTAGGCTGGCACAGCAAGAATATCAAACTGGTGCGTTGCCACATCAGTGGGGAACAGCCGCTGTGCTACATGGACAACGTGACGCTCGAGGACTGCACCTTCGACGCAGCCTGCGACAGAGCCTTCGAGGACTGCACCAACATCCGCGCCTCCATCAACGGGACCATCACGAACATCAAGAACCCCATCTCGGGAACGATTGTCGCTGACAAGATAGGCAGCATCACGTACAATGAGTTTGCTAAAGGCCACGACTGTGTCATCAGCGAAAGAAACCAGACTGCAACAGCTTGAAAGAAATATGGGAAAATACGATTTCGACAAGATAGTGAACCGCCGCGGCACTAACAGCTACAAATGGGACTTGGCAAAGGACGACGATGTGATTCCGATGTGGGTGGCCGATATGGACTTCGAGGTGGCACCGGCTATCTCGGCAGCTCTGCGCCGGCGGGTGGAGCACCCCGTCTTTGGCTATACGCTCGTCCCCGACAGCTACTATGATGCCGTGACGGGATGGTTCAGCCGTCGACACGACTGGACGATACCGCGCGAGTGGCTGCTCTACACGTCGGGAGTGGTACCGGCTGTAAGCTGCAGCATCAAAGCCTTCACGCTACCGGGCGAGAAGGTGCTGCTACAGACGCCGGCCTACAACTGTTTCTTCTCTTCCGTGCGCAACCAAGGCTGCGAGGTGGTGGAGAATGAGCTTGTGCGCGAAGGCGACAGCTACCACATCGACTTCGACGACTTCGAGCGTAAGTGCGCCGACGAGAAGACCACTGTCTTCGTACTCTGCAACCCACAGAATCCCACGGGGCGCGTGTGGACCCGGCAGGAACTGGAGACTATGGCCGACATCTGCCGCCGCCACAACGTGAAGGTCATCAGCGATGAGATTCACTGTGAGATTGTAATGCCCGGTCACCGGTACACTCCTTTCGGACTCATCGATGCCGACAACAGTGTGACGCTGAGCTCTCCCTCGAAGAGCTTCAACACGGCAGGACTGCAGATTGCCAACATCGTCTGCAAGAATCCGGAATGGCGCCGACGCATCAACCGAGTCATCAACATCTATGAGGTGTGCGACGTGAATCCTTTCGGGGTTGTGGCCCTGCAGGCAGCCTACAACGAGAGCGAAGACTGGCTCGACGAAATGAATGCCTACGTTTGGGGCAACTACCGTTACCTGCGCGACTTCGTGCTGCGCGAGCTGCCCAAGGTGCAGGTGGTCAACATGGAAGGAACCTATCTGGCCTGGCTCGACATCGTGGGCTACGGGCTGAGCTCCGACGAAGCCGTGGACCTGCTCTTGAAAGAGGGACACGTGTTCGTAAGCAGCGGCACTCTCTATGGCAGAAAGGCCGGACAAGGCTATCTCCGAGTCAATCTGGCCTGCCCGCGCGCTACGCTCGAAGAGGGCTTGAAGCGCATGGCCGCAGTGCTCCAACAGCATGGAGGCGAAGACGAAGACTGCATGGGATGCAGAATGTAATCGCCTATGCCGAGGATTGAGAGTTGAATGATGTGGCGGCACTGATTACACAACCGACCACATCATACAATACTTTGCTTTTTAGTTACACATGATCAAACGACCGTCGACCCATTGTACGACGTTCGTTTGACCATTAGTCTATGAAGACAGACACTAATAGTGGGAAGGGCTAATAGCCGTATGCGCATAGAATGCTCATATGCCCACCCTGGACATTTCGATACCACAACAGTAACAAGACAATCTTCATGAAAAATGAGTTAAACAAGAACATAGCAAGCCCCCTAACTCCACGTCGCCGCCTCACCAGCTCCCTCACACCCCAACCTTTGCCAGGCCTTAACTCTCATTTGTAAGCAAAAGCGTTAATCTTCGTGTGCTTACAAGCATTAAGAATTATCAAATTCGAGCAAACGA
The DNA here is from genome assembly GCA_900314365.1 of uncultured Prevotella sp. Classification (GTDB taxonomy): domain Bacteria; phylum Bacteroidota; class Bacteroidia; order Bacteroidales; family Bacteroidaceae; genus Prevotella. The sequence continues at coordinate 7,485 of OMVH01000154.1, forward strand.
TTGCAAATTTGTATTTCCTACGCTTTTATCCTTAGTTAGTCTCAGTGTGCGCGCACATTGTTAAGAAAGTCAAAAGAGCGAAGTTTTAACAGTTCCGAGGCAGTTTTTATGAAATGATTACGTACTTTTGCACTCGCTTAACTTTGCACCAACCCTTTTAACGGGATAACAACAAAGAATCAACTACAATAAGATTAGTCTTGAATGCCTTGGCATTTGGGATATATACTAACGTAATTACATTATATCTAAATTCAGCAATCATGAGTAAAATTCAAAGATTCCTGTCGGAGACTGCTCATAAGCTCTGTATGCTTGTTGCAGTAGGTCTGATGACGGCGTTCTCATTGGAGACTTATGCTACCCAGCCCGCTTCCTCACAAGGAGTTCAGGGTTCTGAGGCCGTTCAACAAAAGCACAACGTCAAGGTGACTGTGACTGATGGCAACAACGATCCCATCATCGGTGCAAGCGTGGTGGTGGCTTCCACCAAAGCAGGTGGCATCACGGATGTTGACGGCCGCTGCACTGTCAAGGCCGAAGCCGGCGACGAGCTGCAGATTTCCTACATCGGCTTTATAGCACAGACTGTGAAGGTGGGCAGTTCCTCTACCATCAACGTGACCATGAAGGAAGACAACCAGCAGATTGACGAGGTTGTCGTCGTAGGTTATGGTACGATGCGCAAGAGCGATGTCACAGGCTCTATCTCCGTGGCCAAAGGCGACGAACTGGCAAAGAACCAGAACTTCTCGGCTCTCGACAACCTTCGCGGTAAGGCCGCTGGTGTCAACGTGT